>JBBRRN010000242.1:0-5868 GCA_038200685.1 Nitrospirales bacterium | reverse complement strand
TGGGAACGATGTTCTTAGCTCGAATTATTCATACATCATGTCATCGACGGACCAGCTCCTGCATGAGACTACCTCCAAATCCGCTTGGGAACGTCAAACGAATATCGGAGTTGAACAGCAACATATTTTTGAGCGAGCCCTGGCTTGCCCAATGGTTGATCCTGCTCTCGATACACGCTCAATTCCATATTTTCGCGAAACCGAAATGCCAGCCCGATAATCCAATCCAATTCAGAGGGGTTGAGCATGTTTCCAGCCTCCCGATCCGTAAAGAAATTCACATCTCCATACAGCACGACTCTGTTTTTGTAGAAGTCGAGATCCGCATGGGCCACATACCGAAAAAGAGCTCTTCCAGTATTATCTGGTCGCGCGAAATAGTGACTGTTATGAAACAGCCAGCCGACACCGGCATAGGCCGTCAAGTTTTGATTGGGAAAGGTGCGCTGCCACCAACTGAGATCGTGGATGGCCTGAAATCGAGATGTCAGTAGCGCATCGGCATACGTTTGGATGATCCCGTTCTTGTCAAGCGGCGCATCGCGCTCATACTGGATACGCCAGTACCACCGGTCGATCAGTCCAGTAAACGCATAGGTGCCATCCCATTCGCTCAGTTCAGTTCATCCTTTTGTTCGATCTGAGAAGAAGTTTTGATCAGTGTAAAAATTTAGGTATTGCTTATAAAGGTCGGTTTCCATGTGAAGCATGTGCCGGAGACCGACCAATCCCGTGTTATCCGGACGAGCCGCGAGGGTCGGGTTAGATACGAAAGCGGATGAGAGGACGTATCCTCCGAACAAAGTCTCTTCAGCTTCCCGTGCCGCCGTGTCGCCCGGCTGCTCCATTGACGGCAACGGGCGACCATATTTTTCCAACGCAAGGGACAAGGGAGGTGAGGCCAGAAGCCCAATGATACTCAGGACCAGGAAGCCAACTGCACGGACGAGGGTAATGACCTGTCGCTGTTCCAACTGCGTCTCTCTCCCTGTTCGGGTCACAAGTCAATCAGTATACGGCGATGCAACACTGTGTATGACGGACGATGAGCCATATCATGATGTCCTCCTTTCTTCCCGTCCACGAAGATCCTGGCCTGAACCACCATGACGCCCGTTGATTTAGGCGACGAGAGGAAAGACGATACGGGGATCCGGGTAGAGACTTGAGGGCACGAGATTTAAACCGGAGATGTCAATTTGACTATCACCACTCGCATCCAGATAAATCGCCATATCTGTGCGTGATCATAGCCGCATTCATACAGTCGAAAGATGGAGGCTTCGACCTCAATGAACAAGACGCACCAACCGGCGATTTCGACCATGCACCTCAAGATTGACAAGGCAGTCTTTACGGAACACAGGAGTGGAAAATCTCCTCGCAGTGATCCGCAGCGTCAACCGACCGGGGCGCCGACCTATACTCTACTCCCAGCACGCGATCATCTCCCATGAGGAGGTGTGCCCAACACCCGTGATGAGCCCCCGATGTACTGGCCTTGGAGAGGGAGAATGATTCCTCAAACATAGGCGCTTCCTTGTAGTATGTCAGTATCGCTCCTTCGGTCGTCTTTGTTTCCTGGAGAGGGTTGCCAGCACAGGCAAGAAGTTCTTGTTTACTTTTTCCAAGCAAGGCTTTCCCGACGGGGCTCGGTGCAATCTGCTGAGACGACGCACAACCTGTGAGCCCAACAAAACCGACGATGAGGAGGAACTCTACAATACGGTGCGGTGGACCGGAGGCCAACATAGGCATTCTCATATCGGTGCTGTATATCAGAAGATAGGTTCAAGATACTATTCGACGTCATCGCGATCACACGCTCTTTGGGATTCGGTGAATGCATGGTCAATGATTGAGTGCCCCCTGGGGGTCGCACCCTCAGGATCTCTGTACTGAGAGGTAAGGAAATGCCCTGTCAGAATGCGATCTGCCTTCGACTTGAAGATTATGAGTGTTATCCAAATAGCCCTGTCTCCGAAGTAGCCACTTCAGCTACGAAGGCCGGATGCGACAAGATATTCGGCGAAGAAGAAAAAGAAAAGATAATAGGGATAGGCCTGTATACCGCCCTGCGAGAGTGGACTGTGAGACTCAATCCACCGCACGGGACCGCCACGCACAGACTCAGAAATCGAGTCCCACCTTAGCGTTGGATGCCCGAAGATGCTTGCGGACGCGGACTTGTTCATGATGCTTACGCAAAAGCTGCCGCCGAATGACGTCACGATCTTCAGCCACAATACGCACCAATCGATCGACATCCTCCGCATGCTCGCGGACCAATTCGGACAACTTTGCCATTTGGCTTTCAAGATGCTCGACCCGCCGAAGCGCATCGACACTGCGATCCACAGCCGGCTTTTGCACCGCCTTCTGCCTCACCAGCGACGTGACCACTACATCCCGCTTCATGCTGACTCCTTTGCTCGAATGCTCATCAATTTTCGGAAACTGTTCTGCGTAGTATCGTCTCAGATTCTCACGTTGTCAACGAGTATGCTTTCTTTCTATTTATTCAGCGTCCTGATACAATTCGCCGCAATGCACAACATGTTCACCATGTTACTGGCTGGCGGGAAAGGCGAGCGTCTTCAGCCCCTCACTGAGCATCGGGCCAAACCGGCGGTTCCCTTCGGCGGAAAATATCGTATTATCGATTTTACGCTCAGCAATTGCCTCAACTCGGGGCTTCGAAAAGTCGCTGTCCTCATCCAATACAAATCCCACTCGCTGGACCGCCACATCCGCACAGGCTGGAACATCTTGAATGCCGAGCTCGGCGAATTCATCGCCTCGATTCCGCCCCAGCAGCGGATCAGTGAAGAATGGTACCAAGGGACCGCTGACGCGGTCTATCAAAACCTGTTTCTGCTCGACGCCGAACAACCGGACTATGTACTCATCCTGGCCGGTGACCATATCTACAAGATGAACTATATGGAGATGTTCCATTGGCTGCTCGCCAAGGGCGCCGATGCCGTAGTCGGCGCGATCGATATCCCGATCGAAGATGCCCATCGATTCGGCGTCATCCATGTGGATGAAGATTTTCGGATTACGGACTTCATCGAAAAGCCGGCTCATCCGCCGTCAATTCCCAACGATCCGACCCGCGCTTTTGGCTCGATGGGCATCTATCTGTTTCGCACGAAGGTCCTCCGCGAGCAATTGATTGCCGATGCCCAGGAGGGTGGCAGTCATGACTTCGGGAGAAACATCATTCCGCGAATGATTCGCGATCGACCTGTCTACGCCTACAAATTTGTCGACGCGAACAAGAAGGACCTGAAGTACTGGCGGGACATCGGCACCTTGGACGCGTATTGGGAAGCGAACATGGATCTCGTCGCGGTGGATCCCCTCTTTAATCTATACGACCAACAGTGGCCGATTCGAACATACCAAGGGCAATTTCCACCGGCCAAATTCGTCTTCTCGCAAGACTATCAAGGCGGAAGAATGGGCGTGGCGCTGGATTCCATCGTCTGCGGCGGCTGCATCATCTCCGGCGGCCGGGTACAGAACTCCGTGCTGTCGCCGAACGTTCGTGTGCAAGACCACGCGGATGTGCGTGAATCAATTATCATGGAAAACGTCGTCATCGGCGCACAGAGCCGGGTCAGACGAGCCATCATCGACAAGGACGTCATCATCCCGCCCAATTCAGAGATCGGGTATAACCGAGAGGCCGACGCCCAGCGATTTACCGTCACAGAATCCGGTTTGGTCGTGATTGCAAAGGGAACGAAACTGCATGCCGCCCTCGATTCATCCGGTTGATCTGATCATCGCTCTCCGCGACAAGCATTTGACCCCTGCCATCGTGTTTCTCACGTCGCGCCGTGCGTGCGATGAAGCGATGCAAGCCTTCGACCATAGCCGCATCCTCCTCCCGCCGCCTCGTCAGGAGGCCATCGCCGCTGTGCTGGACAAGGTGATCGCCCAATATCCCAGCATTGCCGAACACCCGCTCATTCCGACCGTGCAGCGTATCGGCGTGGCGGCGCATCATGCAGGCCATCTGCCCTCGTGGAAAATTGCAGTTGAGGAATTGATGCGTCACGGTTGCCTCGATGCCGTCTTCGCCACGACCACACTGGCCGCCGGAGTCGACTTCCCTGCGCGAACCGTCATCATCACGCAGTCCAGTATCCGCAAATCGCGCGACTTCATGGACTTGACGATCGGTGAGGTACAGCAGATTGCAGGCCGCGCAGGACGCCGTGGAAAAGATCTCGTGGGCTTCGCCATCGTCACCCCCTCGCCCTATATCGATCTGAACGTATTGACCAAAGGGTTCACCGGCCATCCGGAAGCGATCAACAGCCAATTCGTCATCAGCTATCCAATGGTTCTCAACCTCTTGAAAGCGCATCCCCTCGATCAGATCCAGCCGATTCTGGCCAAAAGCTTTGCGCAATTTCAGCTCAACCAGCGCGCCGAAGTCTTGGAACGCAAACTGGACGATCTGCGCGATCAGATGGAGCCATTCGGACCACGGGTGTGCACCGACTGGATCACAGAATGGCAGACCTTTGATCATGTCCGCCGACAGAAATCGCATCGAGCCCCCGTCAGGAGACACGAACCACCTGAAGTCGCCGCACGCTTTCACTTTCTCACCCCCGGTCGCGTCGTGGGCTTCGGCCGTACCCGCGGCGTTGTGCTAAGACAATATCGCAGCAAGGGACAGAAGAGCCCGATGATTACGGCGCTGCGTCTAGGCGGAGGCATTACCGAATCTCCTGCCTCCACCGTGACCGAAGTATCCGACCGTGTCCTTGAATGCGTGGACGCGCCGGTTTATCCCTGGTGCACGCCGGAAAGTGTGGAGGAATTACTCCATCACCTGGAAGAATTGCCTGGTCGGCTGCCGGAGCTTCCCATCTTGATTCCGAAGGACAATGAACCGATTCCTGACGCTATCGTGCAAACCCTGGGCGACTTTGCTTGCCCCGCCTGTCCTTCGCGTTCCGCCTGTCAGAGGGACTATCCCCTCGCCTCCAAGCTTCGGCAGGAACAGCATCGACACGTGAAATCGATCCAGGCTCTGCGCACAAGTCTCTGGCACCGTTTCCAGGAGAAGATCGACGTCCTACAGCAGTTCGGCTACCTCACACCGACAGCCCATCTAACCGAGGACGGCGAATGGGCCCGGCTCATCCGCATCGACCACTCGCTGCTCATCACGGAGTTGCTCCGGGCCGATGCGTTCAACGGGGCCGATCCCGCCATGCTGGCGGCCGTCATGTCGAGTATCTCAAATGACGACGACCGCCCCGGCGCCTTTCCTCGCGTCAGTTCCGGATTGTCTTCATTGCTCGGGCAGGTACGAAAACTCGCTTCGTCGCTCTCGCCGCATGAAGACCCCCCACTCTTACGGGCCGACATTGCCGCCGTGACCGAGCGGTGGATCGGCGATCCCGGCCTGACCTGGATCGGTCTCTGCAAGAGTACCACGATGGCTGAAGGGGATATCTATCGCCTCTTAGCACGCACCTTAGAATTCCTGTCACAGCTGCACACGCTCAAGGGCACACACCCAGGATTGGCAGACACCGCCTCACGCGCCATCGCTGCCCTGCGCCGAGGGGTGCTGGAGGAACTGCCATGAGAAATGACGTGAGGGATCAGACTCGGATCGAGACGAAGCCGGAACATCCATTGCTTCACGCCTACCGGAGAGACGATGACCACTGAAGAGCTCGAACAACTGCTGGCTCAACAACCAATCGCACTCTTACACCGTCTGGCGCGCGGGCGTGTTCAGCGGCATTTCCGCGCAGGCAAACGCCGCTTGATCGAGGTCTTACTGCGCCACTCCGCTGAGAACCGCCCGGGCTTTGAGTCCGACCTGATGAC
>JBBRRN010000241.1:0-5904 GCA_038200685.1 Nitrospirales bacterium | reverse complement strand
CCTGCCGCCTCGCCCAGCTCAGCATACTCATAGGCGTGCAGCAAGTCAGACGCCTGCCCGAGCAGGTCTTCGATCAGCCGTTCGGTTTCCAGGTCGAATTCTTCCAGACTGCACGTCGGCGTGCCCCTGCCCAGGAACGGGGCGAATTCGGCAAGCTGTTTCCGCATCCGTTCGATGCTTCGGTCGAGAGAAACCCGTGGTTTTGAGGGAATGGTGCGGACAGCCATAGCGCCTCCTATCAGTGTAGGTGAGCGGGGACGGCCGATCTTACCCCCGCTGGATCAGCAAGGGCAAGTGGCCGGCAGGAGGAGCTGCATTCCGAGCAGGGTGCGGAAAAACTATTGTGGCATGCAGGGAACTCAATGGCCACCGATCATGGATAACAGAAGAATATCCCGCAGAATGGCCAAGCGAAACTGGCGGGACGGGCGAGACAAGGTGGGAGGCCAATCTGTCCACGTCTCGCCATTCTCGCACATCTCGCGCGTCATGCGCCACGGTTTGGTGCAGTACAACCCGACTCCTCACCTGAGACATCATCCTCACCGTACCCCCATCATCGGCAACCGTCGCAGCCACATCTACCACCGGCCAGACTGTCCACACTACAGTCAGATTGCACCACAGAATCGAGTAGCGTTTAATAGCGTGGCGGAAGCGGCTGGGTATCGGAGGGCAGGGAATTGTCCGTGAGGCTCACCCCGTACCGCCGTGGGAGTGGAAGCGAGAATTCCTGCATTCGATTGGTCAGCACACCATCTGTCAGGTGAGCCTACGGGTGAAGTGAATTTGGTATTTCTCTGACCCGACTACAAACCCCGCCGTCTGTGCGTGATCCAACCTGCTGAAAAACGACGACTCTAAGGAGAGACCAACGGCGTCTCTAAATCAAATGATTAAAGAGTATCAGTGCGATAGCTGTGAGCCCCCGTGTTACGGAGACGTGGGCTTTGCCGTGCCCTGAAATTCATTCAAGCCTAGGCATGCTTGCGTCTGAGCGCCTTATGTCCGCTTGTCCGTCGTGATTACTTTCTCTGCAGGGGCATACGGTAATAGGGCTCGAAAACCCCGCACCCCCAGTCAATTTCAAGGCACTCCTCATACCCGTGCGCGGTGGGAGCCAGCACTTTTCGAGCGGCCACCGCGGGCACATTGTGCGGCATGCGATCCGCAAACATCAGCCGCCCCTCCTCGATGACGATGTGAAACTCGTGGATCATCCCGCTGTCCGTATATGCTCGGCTCACGAGTGCACCGGTCTCCTCGTCCGGACCGAGGACAATAAAGGCCTGATGCCGATTCCACGAACCATTCGTCTGTCGATACGTGGCAGCCATCCGAAGACTCAGAAAGCGCCCGCCGGCCTCCCAACTCCCGACAACCTCCTTCTGGATGGAGCGTTGCTCCAGTGGCAGCTCCACCACTCCTTCGAAATGCCCCAATAGAAACCGGACATATTCAAGCGCCGCGCTGGGCTTTTCCGGTTCATGAATCGGATCGAATCGAAAGGGCTGCGCCGTCCCGGCATCGACGAGCAAGGTCTTCGCCTGAGCCGCTCGTTGCGCAAACCCCAAGACAGCTTCCCACTCCTGGCGGCGCGCGAACTGGGAAAATAATTCACATCCGTGCCCGACACGCAGCAATGCCAGTGGTGCTTGCTTGCAGGGCCCTTGGCAGGCCGTTGGTGAAATCCGACAGCCGATGCGTTCAGCTTCATGCTGCAGCGCATTGGAGGTGGCCTCGAACCCTCTCCGCTGTCGACAGGGTTCTCCGTCACAGAGAAAGAAGTGGGCATCACTTTCTAAAAAGTGCCGTTTCGTACGTGTCAGGGATGCATCAAACTCTAACGAGCTGTGCGTGATCGCTTTGGACTCGACATAGCGGCGAAGATCCGCAACCGCTGCGTCCGTGCAGACACCCATCCCGCTGACGACCAGCGCAAGGGTGAGACTATCCAGCGACGATGTGTCGGGTTTCACTGGCTGCTCTGGCATACGTCCTCCTTCTACACCGGACGTGGCAGGAACGACTGTTCGCATTGCGGCTTCGCCTCATCAGGGCCCGGCTCGACCATCTGAATCATGAGCGTTTTTTACTGGGAGAGGTCTGACATGCGCGACGACCCTCAAGACCGTTGCAAATTGCCGAAGGGAACCGACATTCACGCGGCTTGCTTGTGTGCTTAGTCTGGCTTCATTTCCCGCTCTAACTCGCCCGGCTTGAGAACACCGTATTGTTCGAGCACTTCGATGAACGCCAGTGTATAGCGCTCATAGTAGTCCCACTTGGTTTCGCCACGGCAGGCATCTTGTTCCCATGCGGCGATTGCCTGAATCAGATGTTGCCTAAAATCCTCCCACTCGAAATGCCCCTCTTTGGACATGGCCAGCGCCATGCCGAACACCGTGCGTTGCCACTCTTCGCGAAAGAACAGCTTTCCCTCACTGCGTGGTGGCGAGTCAGGTTGCCCAAGCATTTGCGTCGCGGCATATTCTTCGAATCGAGTAAACATGTGGTGTTTTATGTGGCTTGCGGTGGAGGGACGAGTGCGACTCCCATCATGGCTTCCGGCGTGACCAGGGCAGCGAGTTGTTCTTCGTTCAGATGTTCGGAGTGAGCCGGTCGTTCAGGAATGACGAACCAGCGGATCTGGGCGCTGCTGTCCCATACCTTGACTTCTTTGCTTGGTGGGATTGGCACACCAAACTCGCGCAGCACCGCACGCGGTTCACGCACGCCTCGCGAGCGGAACACCGGATCTTTGTACCAGTAGGGTGGAAGGCCCAGCACCGGAAACGGATAGCAGGAGCAGAGGGTACAGATGATCAGATTGTGCACGGACTCGCTGTTGGACACGGCTTTCATATGTTCGCCTTCGGCGCCGGTCATTCCCGGAAAGTTCAGTTCGGCGATGGCCTTGGGAGTATCTTCCAGCAAACGACGTTTGTATGCGGAGTCGAGCCACGCCCGCGCGACGATACAGGCGCCGTTAAAAGGGCCGGCCACGGTTTCGAAATGGCGAAGCACCGTATCGACCGAATCGCTTCCAAGCACACCTTTTTTTATGAGCAGCGCTTCCAGCGCGCGTACTTTCGCCGCACTGGCGGCTTCGCGGTCCTTATCCTGATCAAATAGTGCACTCACGATTGATCCTTCCCGTGAAATTCATGAGCAGACAGAAGGTAGGCATCAAACAGGTCGGCGTAAATGACGGTGTTGGGTTCGCTTTTGTCTGCGCCCCAAATGTCCGCCGCATCGAACGACACGCAATACACATGCTGCGGCCCTTCCAGACCGTCCGGCCCTGTCGACACGAAATATTCGAACGCGCCTGGATAGACTTCGCTGACCGTGCCCTTCTTGTTGCGCAAAAATCCCGGCAGTCTGGTGTGATCGGCGGCTTTCGGATCGGCGCCGTAGACGGTGTCGCCGATGGCAAAGCGAGCCGGCGAAACGGGTGTGCGTAGGCCGGAGTCGCCGTAATGGAGATACTTGATCACCTGTTCCTTGAGTGCCGGATTGGGATGTTCTGGTAGCGGCGCATCGGGATTCGCACGGTAGTGCTGGGTCAATGCTGCCAATTCATCGGCGGCGATGTAGCAGCGATCGACGAAGAAATGGCTGATACCCATCAGCCATTTTTCGTAATAGCGATATTTGAAGTATTCGAACGGATGCATGTCCTCGGCGCCGGTACGTAACGAGGCCCAGGTCCAGGTGTCCTTGAATGTGGTCGGCAGTTGCTTGATCGGATATTTCTGCAGCGCATTGTCCAAATGGGCGCTTTCAGCCATCATCACGGCATGAATGCCGAAGATGCGCTTTTCCCACTCGGCCATGAATACTTTCTTTTCAAAGAAATTGACCGTCCCGAGATTTTCCAGACCCCCGAGGTAGTGTTGGAGTTTCACGATCAGCTCCGATTCATGGACAGGTTCGGCGAAGGGGCACTCGCGCTTTCGTGCACGCAATCGAGAAAACCGCGCGGCAGCATAGCACTATCGAGATGACGGCCGATGAACACGAAACGGCTCTGGCGGGCCTCAGCAGACTGCCAACGCTTTCCGGGTTTTGCTTCCAGCAGCATATGCACGCTGTGGAAATAGAACTGCCGTGCCTCGCCGTGGAAATTCAGCACACCTTTCATGCGCATAATGTGTTGGCCCTGCTGTTGAACCAGCTGATTTATCCAGCGATTAAAGCGAGCCGGGTCAAGCGCATCATTGGTTTCAACCGCGCAAGACGTGATTGAATTATCGTGTTCATGGTCGTGCTCGTCTTGCAGAATGCCGGGCTCTATCGTCAGCACATTGGGCAGTGAAAACCGGTGCACGCCGAGCAGCATACCGGCTGCCACTTCGGCGTTTTTGGTTCGAATGATGGCAGCAGTCGGATTGATTGCGCGCAGATGGCGTTCCAACGGCGCGATGTCATCAGCATCCAGCAGATCGACTTTATTCAGCACAATCAGATCGGCGAAGGCAATCTGTTCGCGCGCGATGTCGTTACCGATTTGGCGTTGGAAATGGGCTGCGTCGACCAGAGTCACGACCGATTCCAGTTCCACGCGGGTCAGTAGATCAGTGTCGGCCAGAAATGTCTGCAACACTGGCGCCGGATCTGCCAGCCCTGAGGTTTCGATGATCAGGCGATCGATTGTGATGTCCCTACGTTCCAGCAGCACTTTGACGCCTGCGACCAGGTCGGTGCGTACGGTACAGCAGATGCAGCCGTTGCGTATCTCTATCAAGGCTTTTTCGTCGGCGACAATGAGTTCACCGTCGATTCCGACCTCTCCAAATTCATTGACGATCACCCCGATGTGGGCGCCGGTGTGTTGCGTGAGTAGATGATTGACGAGCGTCGTCTTTCCGGCGCCGAGAAATCCGGTGATGACTGTGACAGGTATTTTCTTTAGCATTATGGCTCCGAGCCAAGGATCAAGCGTTTAGAATGACCGGCCTCTGGGTCGATGCCGTTTGATTCCCCTTCAAGTATTGAGAGAGGGCTGGAGTCTGATTCTGAGATGTCTGTTCGTGACGTTGCATTGGCCTTAGGGAAGTGCGACCGGAACACTCCCACCCGTGATCAACCACACGCACGTAGACGGCGAGATCGGCATTTTGAAAAATAACAAGAACATCTTGTGCCAGGCTGTCGGCTATTGTCAACGGGTTGAAGGGGCGTCCTGCCCCATTTAATTTGTGGGTAGCTTGTTTCGTCTTGTTGAACATCCATTCTGCAGAAAATTCAGGCATCTTCGAGGATTTGTGCCCAAGTGGAAGTTTGGGCACCACCAGCCTGATCCTTTGCTCAGAGATCCCATACCGTCTCCCCGAACGATCGTTTCGAATCGATTTCGCTGGGTTTCACGCATTCCCGATGGCGTGTTCTCTCCGTCCACATTTTAAGCGAGGCACAACAATACCACCCACAATGTGAGTCACGTACAGTTCTCGACAAAGATATAGGGGAAAGAGACTTCTATCCTTTGTCGAGGTGCGTCTCGCTGATTAAGAGTGGCAATAGGGCAATAATTCGAACCGCTCGATGTTGCGAAGGTTTCCCCGTTTATCGTAGCAAATCATGGACTTGCTGCCATTCTACTGATTCCATTGGTTCTATCTGATTCGTTCCTTTGTGAGGATTTTGAGCACAAAATTAGCACAGCAACCCTATGTCCTGCCTGCGGCTGAATGGTTCGCTCAGATATTCGGCTTAATCAAAAAACCGGCGGAAGCATATTGCTACCTGCCGCCCTAAATCGCCAAGGTTTCGGAATTCTCTCTATGCCCCGTACCGAGTACGCTGATCCACTGGCCTATGGGCATCCGAACCAGGAATTGGAAGGAAGCGAGGGCGGCTATTTGACGGGCGACTATCAATGCACGACCTGCGGTGGAT
>JBBRRN010000240.1:0-5916 GCA_038200685.1 Nitrospirales bacterium | reverse complement strand
TGGTTTCACGGTAAGGAATTTTCGGCATATGCAGAACCACTTCCGCACCGTACTTGCGGCGTAATTTTTCAAGCGCAAGGTCGATATGCCACTGACCCATCCCGCTCAGGACCATTTCCTTTGTGTCGGCATGTCGTGAAAATTCGAGCGTCGGATCTTCTTCGATCAGCTTATTCAATCCGAGACTGATTTTTTCGATATCGGCAGTGGACTTCGGCTCAATCGCAAAGGACAATACAGGACGCGGAAGCACCGGCCTTGGATAACAAATAGGAGTCTGTTCGTCACAGAGGGTGTCACCAGTTTGTGTATCTTTGAGTTTTCCGATTGCCACAATCTCACCTGCTCCGGCCGAAGACAGCGCCGTATGTTTCTTCCCCAACACGGCATACAGATGTCCGCATTTTTCTTTACTGCCACGAGAACTATTAAAGACCATCGAGTCTTGGTGAAGGACCCCTGACAAGACCCGTAGAAAGGATAGTCGTCCGACAAATGGGTCTATCAGCGTCTTGAAGACAATTCCTGAAAATGGGACTTCATGAACGGCATGGCGGCTCACGACCTGGCCTGTGTCCGGATGCAGTCCTTCCAACGAGGATGGCGAAGTCCCGTCCATCGGCGATGGCAACAAGTCGACGATCGCGTTGAGGAGTGGAACGATCCCGATATTTTTAATAGCGGAACCGCTGTAGAGCGGAATAATCGCGCGGGCCTGGACGGCAAGTCGAAGCCCTTCGCTCAGGTCTTCCTGCGTCAGCTCACCCATCGCGAGATACTGTTCCAATAATCGATCATCACGCTCGGCCACTCCCTCTTGAACACGCTTTCGCGCATCAGTGACCAACGTCCGCGTATGTTCAGGTATCGGCAACTGCTGACATGTGGGAGTCTCTGTCCGTGAAGTGACGAGCTCTTGTTGGGCGAGATCCAGCACGCCCTCAAGCTGGGGCCCATTGCCATAGGGCAACGACATTGGCAACAGGGTGAGCCCAAGATCGCGTTGACACATCGCGACGACTCCATCGAGTGAGGCCCCCTCTTTATCCAATTGGTTGAGGAATAGAAGGCAAGGTAAACCGAGTGCTGTGACACGAGACCAGACTCTGCTAACTTCGCTCCGGATCCCTGATGAGGCGCTCACCACCAGAACCACGGCATCCACCGCCCGCAAGGCCATCACCGTTTCCCCGAGCAGGGTCAACGCACCAGGAGGATCAACGAGATTGATAGTGGTGTGATTCCAGGAACAGCGGAGGAGACTGGTGCTAACAGAACTACGCCGGTGCAACTCTTCCGGCTCGAAATCCGAGACGGTCGTGCCTTGAGTGACAGACCCGAGGTGGGAAACAACGCCGGAGGCAAAGAGCATGGCCTCAGCCAGCGAAGTCTTCCCGGCACCGGCACTCGAGATCAGGGCTACATTTCTGAGTGACTCTCTGCCTAGCTCGCTCATGGCGCCCTCCTTATGCTAGTCGGAAGAAGTCGTTTCTTCCGAAAATGACAAGGCCTCCTTACATCGTGAAGATTCCTCCTTTGTTCACGCGTCTGCACCAGGAGTTGTCAACCATCCTTGATCGGCAAAGCTGACATAGCGTCCATCGCCAACGACAAGATGGTCTAGAACCCGAATGCCTAGCACCTCCCCTGCCGATACCAGCCGGGCCGTCAAGACACGATCTTCCTGGCTTGGCGTAGGGTCGCCGCTAGGATGGTTGTGCAAAAAAATCACTGCCGCAGCGGATTCTTTGACTGCAAGTGTGAAGACTTCACGCGGATGGACTATGCTGAGGGTCAAGCTGCCCTCCGATACCGTGGCGTCGCGCATAATGGCGTGCTTGGCATCGAGTAATACAACTTTAAAAACTTCGTGACGGAGATCGCGCAAGCATGGATGGTAATGGGTAAAAAGGTCGCGGGTGGAGGTAATTTTTGTTCCTTTGCACAGAGGACCAGCGAGAGCGCGTTTCCCCAGTTCAAGGGCCGCCTTCAGTTGAGCGGATTTGGCCTTCCCTACACCTGGGATTGCGCAGAGCTCTTCGATTCCGCATTGTGCAAGTCCAGCGACTCCACCAAGCCGATCTAGGATATCCATCCCCACTTGTACCGCTGAAGAGCCGTGACGACCAACTCGAAGAAGAATGGCGAGGAGTTGGGCATCGGTAAGCACGTGTGGCCCTTGAGAGAGTAGGCGTTCGCGTGGCCGTTCTGTCTCAGGCCATTGAGCGATGCCTTGCCCTCCTTTCTTAGTAGCCACTTATTCCTCCTCGGACAAAAAATGACACTCTGAACATTATCGTACTCATATTCACCCCGTGGTAGCTCTTTGTAAACAAATACGTATCATCTAAGCTGTTGAAATTACGTACTGTGACAATTTGGTGCAGTACTTGCTTTGGCAGGCCTGCAGCAGTACACAGCTACCATGGGAGGAATCGATGGAATGTCCGAAGTGTAAAGGTCTCATGATGCTCGAGCGGTTCTCCGACTTCTTCCTAATTTTCTATGCTTGGAAATGCATCAATTGCGGCGCCATCATTGATCGTACCATTTCAAATAATCGGCAAAAGAGTCTGGCTGCCCGGAAAGCCCAAACGGTGGTGACCCCCTGAATAATTACGTTGTGTCGCCATACTGGCTCTGACCGTCTCGATCACCACGGATGGTCGACGCTCCTACACTGATGACGTCTGTCGTTCACGTCTTGCGCCATGGCAATGGGCTTCATTATAGGCCTAGGTTCTGAGATCGTCAAAATACCTCCGTCGCTTTTGATCCAATCTACGTTGCTCCCTACCCGCTCAAGACCGTTCCTATCATGGCACATGTCTTGACCCCTTCAAAAACGCTGTGTTAGATTCAACATTTAAGATATCTTACTCACATAACGTATGCGTGTTATTGCCGGATCCCACCGAGGTCGCAGATTAAGTGGGCCACAAGGGACTACACTGCGTCCCACATCTGATAAGGTTCGCGAGGCCATTTTTTCAATTCTCGGAGCTCACATACCTGGAGGACGTTTTCTTGATTTGTATGCCGGTACTGGAGCCGTGGGAATCGAAGCGCTAAGCCGAGGAGCCGCAGCCGTTACCTTTGTTGAGTCGGACCCCACGGCCATCCAGCTGTTACAGAAAAATCTACAGACCTGTCAACTACTCAACCATGCGCAGATACATGTGGGACAGACTTCCACCTTCCTCCAACGGAACGATTGGTGGGGTGGCCCCTACGATGTCCTCTTTGCGGATCCGCCCTATGCCGCACTGGACGAAGTAGATATCCTGATCCATGCTTGGAAGCCCGGACTATTGTCGGAACATGCTGCCGTGATGATCGAACAAGACTCACGTGTCACATTGCCTGCATCGATCGACCATGCCACCCTTTTACGGCGGTACCAGTATGGAGACACCGCGCTGTATCTCTACGGTGTCTCCATTTCAGTCCCGACTGCATCATGAAGATCGGCATCTATCCTGGCACCTTTGACCCCATTACCCACGGACACACCGATATCATTACACGAAGTTTGCGCGTGTTTGATAAAGTCGTGGTCGCTGTTGCACCCAATCCATCGAAACATCCACTCTTCACCCTGACTGAACGGCTTGACATGATCAGGGTCGTGATGAAGGAGTTGAAATACGTCGAGGTGACCCACTTCGACGGCCTACTTGTAGATTTTGTTCAGCGATTCGGCGCCCATGCAATTATCCGCGGCTTGAGGGCCATCTCAGACTTCGAACGTGAGTTTCAGATGGCCCTCATGAATCGAAAAATCGCCAAACAGGTTGAGACGGTCTTCCTGATGCCAAGCGAAGAGTATTCCTATCTATCTTCAACGATCATTAAAGATGTGGCCACCCATAGCGGAGCACTCACGGAATTTCTCCATCCTGAGATTGCGCACCGATTGCAGGAACGGATTAGGAGCTTGAAATCATGAGGCTTGCTGCACGAGCGGGGCGAATTACCCCCTCCCCTACCTTGGCCATGGCCGCCACCGCAAAGGCAATGGCCGCACAAGGAATCGACGTCGCTGATTTCTCGTCCGGCGAACCGGATTTTGATACACCGGAACCGGTCAAAGCCGCCGCAGAAGCCGCCATTCGTGCAGGGTTTACAAAATACACCCCCTCATCAGGGACCGATGAACTCCGCCATACGATTATCGACAAACTTCAAAGAGAGCATGGGCTTCAGTACGAGAAATCTCAGGTGCTGGTCTCCTGTGGCGCAAAACATTCACTCTACAACCTTGCCGAAGCGCTCCTTGAAGCAGGTGATGAAATCATCATTCCCGTTCCCTATTGGGTCTCCTATGCCGATCAAGCGCTACTGAACGACGCGACACCGGTATTCTTGCAGACGAGCGAAGAAGATGGATACGCCATTGATGCCCACGCATTGGAACGGCTCATTACCGCACGCACGAAAGCGATTATCGTCAATAGCCCAGGCAATCCAACGGGAGCGACCTACGATCGGAGAACGCTCGAACGCATTGCTGAGCTGGCGATTCGTCGGGATCTCCTGCTGATTTCAGACGAGATTTATGAGAAAATCCTCTATGATGGGGCAACGCACACGAGCATTGCCTCGCTAGGGCGGGAGGTAGCAGCCCGTACCGTTGTGATCAACGGTGTCTCCAAAGCCTACGCGATGACTGGCTGGCGGATCGGCTATGCGGCCGGGCCCAAAGACCTGTTAACCGCAATGGCGAACATTCAAAGTCAGAGTACATCCAACCCTTGTTCTATTTCACAAAAGGCGGCTGTCGTAGCGTTCCGCGAAGGCGATGCCTTCACGGAAAAGATGGTGGCAGAGTTCGATCGGCGACGGCGCGTAATGATTGAGCGTTTGAATGCAATGCCCGGCGTTCACTGCCGAAGACCTACCGGCGCGTTTTACGCATTTCCCAATGTTTGTGCGTTGCTCGGAAAGCAGGGCCCACGTGGAGTAATCCACACTCCAACCGATCTTGCAAACTATCTCTTACAGGAGTTTAAGGTCGCGGTGGTTCCCGGCGAACCGTTCGGAAGCACCGAGCATATTCGACTATCGTATGCGACCAGTATGGAGACAATCGTTCGTGGAATGGATCGCCTTGATGCTGCATTTAAGCAACTTATCTAGCCTGAAGTAACGAAAACAGTCTTAGGTCGAGATGGCAATTGGGCCGTTACTTTCCAGAATTTCGCTGACTTTTCAGCACTTTGCAAGCAGGAGGAAATGAATCGTGCCTATATACGAATATCAGTGTGAAAGCTGCACGGATAGGTTTGAAATCAAACAAAGCATGAAAGACGATCCCCTCACAACCTGCCCACGATGCGGGAAGTCCGTGCAGCGCCTCATTTCATCACCGGCCATCATGTTCAAAGGCAGCGGGTGGTACGTGACGGACTATTCCGACAAAATGAAGCCATCTTCAGGCAATGATGTTCCAACAGTCCAGACTGGGGAAAAGAAAGAAACATCGCCAAGTACCTCTGAGGCATCGACGCCCGCGGCTCCCTCTACTTCAGCTCCTTCCCCCTCATCCTCACCGGCAAGCACCCAGTCGAATACAGCCACACAGGCAACAACGACCGCGCCGGCGCCTTCCACCTCGAAGTAGCTCACGGAGGTGAGGTCGGTTAATGCTTGCCTGTGATCTTCGCTGGAGCCTTCTTCTTCACCGGGGCTTTTTGCGGAGCCTTATGCGTAACCTTTTTAGGTGCGACCTTTTTTGACGATTTGACTATGGTGGCCTTCGGCGCTGCGGATTTGGCCGATTTCGTTAATCGCTCCTGCGCCGCAGCCAGGCCGTTCTGCAAACTCGCAATCATGGTCGACTTATCCGGACTCGCTCTAGAGAGATCATTCACTTGTGTCTGTAAATCGTCTTTCACTTTTGCCATGGAGGTCAAC
>JBBRRN010000239.1:0-5922 GCA_038200685.1 Nitrospirales bacterium | reverse complement strand
GGTTGGACGATATTCGACCTTCTTAACACTTTCGGCCCGTGGCTGTTCGGCGGCCTTCTCGCGACGTTCATTCTGTGGCGGTGTCTGCGACAGGCGCACGCGCACGTACTATCCATTCCGTATGTAGCGCCGCTGCGTGAACAGATCGCCTCAATTGCACCCGCGGAACTATTGGTTCGCGGTTCGACCCGGCCGGCAGCAAAGGAGAATCAGCTATTGCGAGCGGCGAACGGAGGCATCGTTGCCAGTGCGGACGAAATGTTGCGCGCGGTGCCCTTATGCCGCAGCGAAGATGACCACCAAAATACGGTCAATATCGAGTCGTGGTTATCAATATAGGAATCCAGATCCTGAAATCAAAGTGAGAACACATGCTCTAAGCGAAACCACCGCATTTCAGACACGTCGAATGCGTCTGCTGGCAACGTCGTTGCGACACCATTTTGGAACAGTTCTACTAGTCCTCTAAATCCAAAGAGTTCCCCATCTGTCCACTGCAGTTCCCAGTCATACGGTGTGGGAGACCCGAGGTCCACCGACAAGGCGTTAACGCCCTGTGGCAATGCATCCTCAATGGTGTGGTTCACGAAAACAGCATCGTGTCGCGTATCCGAGATTTGGAATATTGTTCTTGACACATTCCGCGTAGGTATTCATGATCGTCCAGTTCCACAGTCTGGCTCCGTTCAGCCGCGCATGGGCGAACTCAATTTGCTTACCGACGGCAGAGCCATTGATTGTGCGTGATGCTGTGGTGCCGGTGGCTACAATGCTAAATACGAAGGACGCAAAGAACGAACTGTGACCGGGCTTCATTTCGACCAAAGGCTCACCGTAACTTCGATGCGACTGGCTTCATACAGACTCGAACGAACATACCGAAACTCGAAGTGAATGTACCTGAACAGATCAAATCCCTAACCGTCGTTCTGTGTCCTCCTGCACGACTCGCACTTCCGCTTTGATCCGACCTGGCGATGACCGCAGTATCGACAATTTACGAATTCGTCTGCTGGGACAGGCAGACCATACCCTTTTGCCATGTTTCGCTTGGCTCGTTCTCGCGCATCTGTCTTCGCACTCCTCACGTCTGCCTGTACCTTTTCGTATTGCCCTTTGGTGATAGAAGCGCGTTGTCCGATTACTTTCTGGATTCCTGGATCAATCGCATTAGGATCGAATCGGAGGACGAGATAAGCACGGGATGCGTAAAGGCTAAGACTACCGACAAGCAACGCAACGCTTACGCCGATCTCCGCCCTGCCAACCTGAGTTGCGCTAACGGCAAACGTCAGGAGAGACAAGAACATTCCGGCCACAGACGCAGTCAATAGGATTCCGCCGACGGAGTTCATCCACGTCCTGTAGGTTGCCTTCGCAATGGGGATCATGTCTGTTTGCATCCAGCCGCACGACGGACAAGGGACTGGATCAATGGACGTGTGGAGCAGGACTTCGAGTTGGTGTTCGACGGTTTCGTACTGCTTCCCCGTCGGGCTGCTCAGTGCGCCAGTTGAATGTCGGGTAATGGTGTAAACATAAGCGAACTGGCATTTCTCGCATATGACCTCCTTGGCCCGTGTACCGGTGACTTTCGCGTGCGTGCCCGAACGGGCAGTCCCGACCCGACCGCCCAACCGACTCACGCCAAAGAGGCGGTGAAGAATTAGATGGAGCAATGTAAGAAGAGACTCTCCACAGGTCCTTATCGTGACGATACTGCCAAGGACAGAACGTGCTCTGTTGCCCGGAAATCTGCCGCATCTCCCGGTCCGCAGCCGGTTACGTATTAAGAGGACTCTGCTTCGTGATCCTTAGAATACCATAGTCCAGGTGGCGAGTTGAAGTCATCGCTCGTGCACATTCGCGATGGTTGCGCTTTCCTCCACGAAATCTTAAGAATCAGCTAAGGAATGTTCAGGTTCCTTGACTCCGAATGCGGTGGCGGCCCGATATCAATCAGGCAGTACCTATTACATGCGTGCCAACACGGCGCGGATAGTGCCGGATTCGTACAGTTGTGGAAGTTCCGGCGCGATGGGATCGCTTCCCTCGCTAAGCAGGTCGCGAAGGGATGCCGGATGATAGCAGCGTCTTTGCTTATGTCACCTCGATCGAGTGGTCGAAGTGGCCGCAGGCGCGGTTGCGGCGGCAATTAATCGTGAGAGTGCACCTGGTAACAAGTGCACGTCTTCAAGAACTCGATGCACCTTGCATTATGGAGGGCCACCATGGGCGGCTTTGGAAGAGCGACATGTCCTTTCATTAATACACGCCGCCGCAACCGCGCCGCGAACAACTCTTGGGCAGCACTGATTCTCTCCTCCTGATCGGAACACCGTCTCTAGACTTATTCTTCAATGAGGGTCGGAACGCAATTGTGCTCTCGGCGCTCAGTTCGGAGTACCAGTGGGGATAGGATAACGTCCAGAATTCAACGGCATGCATAGCTACCTCCTGGGTTCCACGGACGACCTAACCTTTAACGCTAGCCTCCATCGACGCGCCATACGGGCCAGGCGGAGGGATGCGCCCTGCCGCGCAGCATGGCCGATGAGGGCAGGGTTCCACCGCGATCATTCCCATACGTGGAACAAGTGATATACTCCGCAGACAACAATACCAACGCCGCCTTTTGTCCCATCGATTTCACTGAGCACCGGAACACAATGGTGCTCTCGGCGCTCAGTTCGGAGTGCCAGTGGGGACGGCATCTCGAAACCGGTGTAGGTCGGCGATCTGATGTTCCAACGCGTCGAGCCTCGATGCTGAGAGGGCAGGTACTTTCTGGCACGGTGCACCAACACGATCACGCGACTACAGAAAGGGCGACGGATTTCAGCTACGTCACTGAGGTTTCGAAGCATTCCGCAGCGTTGTGCCCCTTGCCACGAGGCGGTCGGAAACAGATCGCTGCGGCGCGTTCGAAATGAAATAGAACGCGCTGCAGAACGAACAAGCTCATTTAACCCGGCCCGCACGGGTTGCCATCAAGTCCCAGAAGCGAATATGCGGGCCGGGTGAGGTGTAGCGCTCGGTTCGGCCCTCATTTCAATTTTGGGGTGACCTTGGACTCCTGCATGACACCGATTTCCTTGAGGCGCATAACGGAATACGCGGGAATCAAACCGGTGTTATCGGGCGGGACGTCGAGTAGGTAGTTCGTCCGGCGCGCATTGCACAGATGAAGCATAGCGACAACATCCTCAGCTTTTTGGAGATAGGACTCTTTTTGATCGGAATGCCAGAACCAGTTTCCAGTCATGAGAATGCAGTCGTTTAGTTCCGCCGCCGCTTTGTTGTCCTCCTTGGGTTTTGTCCGGTCGGGATCGTGTTCCTTCAACCAGGGGTATTCGTAACTGTGAATGTCCGCGACCTTGAAATCGAGATTGCTATTGGCGAGGAGAATGCAATTGGGCTGGAGCTTCTTGATGTGCGCCTTAATCTCCTGCCATTTCATTCCGGTGTATGGGTTGTCGTGCTGGTCAATCCAGAGCAGGTCAATGGGGCCGTAGCCAGTCAGAAGTTCGGCCAGTTGCTTATTCACGAAGCCCACGTAGTCGCCTTGACCTTCTGGGGGCACACCGTGAAGATCGGGCTTTCCGGCAGGCAGTGTGCTGGTGGCACCGCTCCCCGAGTAATCCCCAGGGAAACAGTAATACAAGCCCACCTTTACACCGCGCTTGCGGAAAGCGTTTACGAACTCGCGGACGATGTCACCCTTTCCGCCCTTGTAGTTCTTGAACGCGGACATGTTATGGGTGGTGTACTTACTGGGCCAGAGGGCATAGCCTTCGGTATGCTTGGCAGTGAGCACCGCGTATTTCATTCCGGCGGCCGTGGCGGCGTCGGCCCACTGACCGCAGTCAAGTTTCCCTGGGTTGAACAGGTCAGGGTCCTCATAGCCATTTGCCCATTCACGACCGACGAAGGTTCCCAGGTTGAAGTGGATGAACATCCCGAACTTCCACGAGAGAAATTCCTCCTGGAGTTGGGCCTGGGTGTTCGGTTCTGGTCCCAGCTTGTCTGGTTGTTGCGCGAAGAGCCCGGTTGGGAAGCAGATAACGACTGTCGCAGCAGCATATGCGGCTATTCGGTTCATAAGGATCGCTCCTGTTTTGACATCCACGAAGTTTTGGCTCTCCCGACCCTTGTGTGAACGTGAACATCGTGGTGTAACGCTCTCGTTCCATTCTTTGCCCTTCCCATTCACACCGCCTCGCTTCCAATCATCAATCGTAGCACGGCCCCGCACCGTGACTGAATTCTCATGCGGTTCTCACGAAGACAGGACGATCGCACAGTATCCTGTGGATCAAACTGAGACTTACCATCGTCTGACAATCTGAACCCAAAACTGTTGATCGTCCATGGTTGGAGTGCACCTGGCCATGGAGTAAGAAAGAATCCTGTATGAACGACTGGGATCTACTGCCTTTGACTCCGTCTACCGCAATTCCAGCGTCGAGCGTAATAAATGGATTTTGCCGGTGGCCGATCTCGACGTATCTAACCTTGCCCGTCACGTCCAGAGTTTGACCGCTGTATTGCCTGTCTGCCGCCACAGTGTCGTTGTCATACGCCGAATAGAGTTCGGGAGCCGTCATGCTAGCGACTACGACAGGTCGAACGCGAGCAATGTTTCGTGTGTTCGTACGAGTTTCAACACGGCGGGCAGGGATAACAGCCAACTCCGTTTGAGTTAGGGCCGGTTCGACTTCAGCGCCTTGGCGTGATGACCGCAGCAGTGCCGCACTACCAGCCAAGGCGCAAACCGTAAGACCTCCTATGAGCCAGGAATTGACACGCCGATGCATGCAACCTCCTCCCTCCCGAGAGCATAGATCGTGAATCCGAGCCTTCATAAGGTCGTCCACGGACCTACGCTACGCAATTCCGCAGTCGTTTACGGTTGAACGGTTGCACATGCCATCACGAATGAAATCACGAGTAGCGGCCATCTCCGAATAGCACAAGAACAATGAAGACAAGTATGACGATTTCACCAGCGCTCATCTGAATGTCTGCTTCGTGGCCGCAGCTTCGGAACGGTGAGCGAGCACTCAGGCGAACGATGCTTCATTTGCCGTCACCGCGAAATGCAGCGAGCCAGATGGTCACAACGAGGGCGAGAAGTGACACGATCCAGAACAGGAGTACTGATGACATGTGCAGATCCTTTGTGCACGAACCTCGCCGGTCAGTACCGAGGTGGGGTGCTGGAGCCCCGAGGTGGAGCGGCTCATGGGCAGAAAACGCGTGCGGGCGCGATCACATGATCGTCCACAGGGTCAACGACTATCGACTAGGGGGATTGACGAACTGCTTCAGGGGGATTTACATCGCTACGGTTGTCGTAATGGAAAGTTGTCTGGCGAGCTTACTAACTTTAGGCATCATAAGGCCGCCAAGCGAATCATCACCACCGATCGTATTGGGGAGATCCAGGTAAACTGCGCTTCGGTTTCCAGGCTTACGACCGGCGAGATCTGCAATCCATCAAGGAGTTTGGACTCAATACCAGTGCGCTTGCCAAAGTACGGACCGACACCACCACAGGCGTAAAGCGTGCTGTTGTTCACTCCCTGCCCGCGATGCGCCGTCCATGCGCGGTAAGGGAACGGAACCTTCTATCGTCCA
Organism: Nitrospirales bacterium; assembly: GCA_038200685.1. GTDB lineage: Bacteria > Nitrospirota > Nitrospiria > Nitrospirales > Nitrospiraceae > Palsa-1315. The sequence continues at coordinate 282 of JBBRRN010000239.1, read as the reverse complement.
TCCTGACCGCCCTGAATGTAGCAGTATGACTCGATAGAGAAACGGCGGAATGTGAAAACTCTGTGAGTGCTTGACTTCCCGTGTCACGGCCTATCCGATGGTCCGTGAGGTCTCAAGCCCATTTGCGTATCTGCGTCAGTCTACTCCCAATGCCCGACGGCGCGGGTGCCATATTTGAGGGTGGAGACACAAATCGGCGTGACTACTCAGACTCTCCGGGTCGATGGGGCCGTGGACGCGGCCGCGGAGGAGATGTTCGTAATCGAGAAGGAGATCCGATCG
>JBBRRN010000238.1:0-5949 GCA_038200685.1 Nitrospirales bacterium | reverse complement strand
GTAGTAGGGCAAGAATGGCGGCCAACATCGTCATGGTAATAGGGCCGAGGCCGGGTTCAATTCGGATTGGATCAGCCGCCCTTTGCGGTCCATATGGCGCTCAACGAACTCAACCTTCCCTCTGTCTTGCCTGAAGTTATTTACCGAGCCGCAAGCCCAACTTCTCAAGATTCCCACGGCGGTCACATGAAACAAGTCGGATGGGAGATTCAACCACTGGGGTGGCTGCTCTTGATCGTGATTCTGGCGGCCGTCTGCTATGTCGTCGTCAACTGGGTACGACGCTTACCACCGGCTCCGAAACAAGAAGCCTAGCCAGTACTCGCTCCGTCTGTCCTTGGCTTATCACGACCTTTATTTACGCACCACATACCCAAGCCACCCAACGTCTTTCGTCTCCTGTCTACTCCGCTTGATTCCTGTTGTGGTATTTCGGTGTTGTCGAGTACCTCAGGGGACACGCTAGCAGGGTACGGCGCAAGTCATATACGGAGAGTCAGCCAAGGTCAGGGAGCCATAGAGACAAACAAGATTCTTGTTCTATGCGTTGACCAATCTCAAATTCGCCCCAATCGGTTTCGGTGGGGCTTCGAGTGGGTGCGAGCTTAACACCATGTATGTTGGTTAGTTAGCAGAATGTCGTCGCTAATCGCGTGAACCGTACCGGTGAACAGACGGCTCATCGGCTATGACTCATCATTATGAAAAGTCCTAGGGCACGTCCTAGTAGTGGTAGCAATGGCTAGCCTTTAAAGTGGGTGATGAGCCGTATCGGCCGGTTAAATATGGAATTTTATTCTCCACATCAACCCAAAATTCTTGCTTTAATCCTAGCGGGAGGAAAAGGCGAACGACTGCGACCGTTGACCGACGTGCGTAGCAAGCCGGCGGTACCCTTTGGTGGAACGTACCGCATTATCGATTTCGTACTGAGCAACTTCTACAATTCCGGCATCATGGGCATGCACGTCATGGTTCAATACCGCTCACAGTCATTGATCGAACATCTCCGCCGCGCTTGGCGAATTGGCGACGGAGATCGGCAGTTTGTAACCGTGGTGCCACCCCAAATGAGGGCCAGGGGAGGATGGTATGAAGGCACGGCTGATGCGGTCTACCAAAATCTCAATTTGATCCAAGATGCTAATCCCGACATCGTAGCCATATTTGGCGCGGATCACATCTATCGGATGGACATCCGTCAAATGGTGCAATTCCACTGCGCAGGGGGGGCCGATGTCTCCGTGGCCACATTGCCCGTCCCTATCTCATCTGCGAGCTCATTCGGGATTTTACAAATTGACCAGAATGATCAAGTTATTGGGTTTGATGAAAAGCCTCGATCCCCTCAGCCAATGCCCGGAAATCCGGCTCGGGCGCTTTCCTCCATGGGGAATTATCTGTTTAATGCCGACATACTCGTGAAAGCCTTGGAAGAAGATGCTGAGCAGAAGGGGGCGCACGATTTCGGACGGGACGTCTTACCGGGTTTACTGAAGACGAAGCGTGTCCAAGCATACAACTTCTATGACAATAAAATTCCGGGCGTCGAAGACTATGAAGAGGAAGGCTACTGGCGTGATGTGGGCACAGTGAAGGCCTATTGGGAGGCCAATATGGACTTGTTAGGGATGTCGCCACGGTTTGACCTGGGTAATCGGGAGTGGCCCATCCGTACGGAACCGTCGCATGGACCGCCGGCGAGTTTAGTCAATTGTCATGTCGATAACGCGATTATTGGTGAAGGTACTCGCGCGGTGGACGCTTCTCTCCGGCAAAGTGTCATCGGTCGCAATGTTCGGATTGAGCCTGGAGCACAAATTACGGATTCTGTAATTTTCGACAATACTCGGATTGGAGCAAAAGCCCATCTTAAACGTGTCATCGTAGACCGTCACAATGAAATCCCTGCTGGGATCGAACTCGGAGATGCCGAGGGTATTTCCCCTACTACTGCACTTATTGCCCCCACGGACCCTCTTGTCCTACCCAAACCTACTGCCGAGGAAGAACTCTCCGGTCGCTCTTCTTGAAGGAACAATATGCTTTCGCCAGGATTTGAATGAATAAGCTTTCAGCCCAAGGAAGTCGGTGGCCTACCCAAGGGTCGCCGAGTTTTCAAGAATGCGTACACGTGAACCCGTAGCGCGACGCGTCATAAGACAGGCAATCTAAGAGGAGTATGGTCATGGACAGCCCCACTGCACCCGTCGTAGCGGATATGAAAAGCAGTGATTGCCATGACCAATCCACGTGCCACTTCGACCTGGGAGCACAAGTGACGCCGGAGGGAGTTCAGTTCCGCCTATGGGCACCGAAATCGGCTCGAGTGGAAGTGGTGCTGAACGAAGGGGAGTCTGCCAGTTCGCTCGAACCTGAGGCAAATGGGTATTGGTCCGGTGTTATTAGGGCGTGTTAACACTAACGGCCATTTTTATGCGATACTGCGGACATGGAAATCACCGACACACAGTATCGCCAAATCGCGCCGTGTGTGCCGACACCACGCGGCAACGTGACGCTCGACAATCTGCACGTACTCAATGCCATCTTGTACGTGGCCGAGCAGGGGTGCAAATGGCGCGGGCTCCCCAAGCGATTCGGCAACTGGCACACCATCTATACGCGCATGAATCGTTGGGCAAAGAGCGGGGTGCTGGATCGCGTCTTTGCCCAGTTGCAACACACGCAGATCCTCCGCGTGAAGCTCGAAGACGTCGCCTTGGACAGTACCATCGTCAAGGTCCATCCAGATGGCACGGGGGCGTTAAAAAAAACGGCCCGCAAGCCATTGGTCGGTCCCGCGATAGTTTCACGCTTGGGACGGTCGTCGCTCATGGGGTGCTCTCAATAGATTCCTGTGCCAGCCGTGTGACCCCGTGCTCTAACCGACTCTGTGTCTGCTTCTCAACCACCACGGTTTCCACCCCATACTCCTGGCCTCGGACCCAACGCACGGTCACCCCAGCCACGAAGAGGCCTTCTTGATTCGGCACGGTGACAGTCAAGGGATAGGTCTGCCCAACCCGCAGCGGCACATCGCCGGAGAAACGCCACCCATTCACCGACAGATTCCAGACCAGCCCATGACCTTCACGCAGCCCCGCGCAATAGGTCACAGGGCAACAGACGGGGAAGCGACGGTCGGGACGAATCGAAAAGGACATGAGGACCTCGCAATGAGGCTTATTGTAGGAGGGTGATGAAATATGGCGCAATAGCCGTAAGGGGGGGCACCGCTGGGATGGACAGCTTCTCTGCAGAGTTTACAGTGCTGCGCCTCACGACACCGCGAAGAAGCGGACTGAGCCCTACACAAAGATTATCGACGAGTTGCCGACGCTTCGACGAGAAATCGTCAATCTGGTGAATCAGTCGATCGAGGAGAAACGACAGGTGTATGTGTTGGTGGATAATCGGTCGGAAGTAAACGCGCCGCTGACGTTCAGGCCCTTGTAGAGAGACTACAAACTGATTCATGAGGACGTACAGGCCAGTCACGTACAGTCACCGTGTCTCCCAACTCTTGGCACGAGAGTGGGAGTGAAATACCGGGTTAGCCAGCCTGCCCGCGCCGGGGGGTCCCTGTCTCAAACGGGGAAAACGTGTGTGTCGATAAGGCCTTGAGAGCCGTTGCTCTGGCAGTGAAGGCTCTCAGATAGGCTTCCTCTTCTCCATACTTGGTGATCGAAAAATCCTTGTGCTGAGCTTTCCTATGACCGATCGGCCATTGCGCTTCCCAGTAGAGTCGGCGAAACCGTCGCCCCTTGTACATCTCCCACGTATCCACTCGCGTCAGGCCTGAGATCCCTGAGCGGTTATTCTTCTTGCGAATGGCACAATAGGCCGCCTTGCTCAGGGGGGATAGGCCTTAACGAGCTTGTCCCGATACAACTGAGCCGCTTGGAGAGCGTGCTGCTGATTGGCATGACGCCCGTCGCTAAAGTCGCGCACGAAGACTCGCTTGCGGCGCTGGACGGTCACACGCCAACAGTGCGTACCTGAGGCGGGATGATCAACGCGACGGATATTCAGCATGGACAGGCTCGCGCATCCCCGTTGATGGTTCTCTTCAATAGAAAGCAACTTCAGGTCTCCCCCCATCAAGACGCAGCTCAGATTCAGAACCGCCTACTCTAGAAGGTCTTCTCACTCCGCCGTTGGATTCTCGCGACCGGCTATTCTTGAATGGCAACTACACACCATATCAATATCAAGGACTTCGTCAATCATCTACAACATACTTCTCCAATACGCAAAAATGGTCCTCCATGTTGCGCGTTCCATCGACGTTTGATTAAATGATCCACCCGACTATGCATCTGCTTCTCAATCGACATGGTTTCACGCTGGAGGAGCGACTTTCAGAGGCTGGCCGCATGGTCGAGGAAATCGAACAGACAACTTCCGGATTGAAGAATCTATTGCAGTCAAAAGGAATCGGGGACTCAGCCATGATCGCGAATCTGTTGATCCAACAGGCTCAGCGTTACTGGGCCCGGCGTCGGTGATCGCTGCTAGGCTTTAGGAGGAAGAATCTTCTCAAGCTCAGTGAGACGGCGCTCCAGAGACTTCGTGAGTTCCTCAAGTCCTTCGGCCAGATGCCATGAGGGAGAATCGGTTGGCATCATTTCTTTGGCCCGTTGAAAGTGTTTGAGAGCCCAGGAGAATGACATGAGAGACCTCCCAGTGGATGAGGGTTAGCAGCTAGCGCGCGCGTATTCGCACACTTCTACCCGTATTGTGCGTCGAGTGTAGCATTGGAGATGAGAGGGACGAACAAGGAGGAACCCTAGCAGTAAATTGTCAGCGCGCCAATGTTCAAACCGTGATTGGAGTACGAGGGTATGCAGCGTGTTTCAGCGACCCGATCCAGCTATGGAAGCCAGGTGGTCCATGTTACGAGGATCCCGACAGCGAGGGTACCACCTAAGACCAGTAAGGCGGCAATTATTGAGCGCATAGCCTTCACCATCATTAAAGAACGCGTACGCTTCGAGTATTCAATCAGTCTGAAGTTTGGAAATCGCAACGGAGGCGGCGAAGTCATCTAAGTCATCATAGAAACGAATGGTCTTTTGTCGGATTAAATATACAAAGCAGACCCATTCTTCACCCTCGTCCTCGTTGAGATATTGCATCAAGCCATCACATACGCGCATGAGTTCGTCCATGTCTGGGTCGAGTTCCATAGGTTCACTGTATCATTTCAACGCTGGAACCACCCTAGATGAATCCCTAGCCGGGCGCGTGGATCCTGAGGATGTGGGAAGGGTGGATAGACGATGGATTACGGGGGCTATACGAACTCCGCGAGTAGCATGGTGACAGGGGTAGGACAGGTCGGAGAGTCGTACGCGCGCAGGGCACAGGGCATGCGCCTTACGCGCACATAAGACAATTTGAGGTTTCACGCCCGCAAAGGGCGCTAAGCGGTTGACGGCGGCCGGGCCTCCGTCTCAAGGTGATAGAAATTGTTTCGCGGGAACGGGAACCACTGTGGGGGGGGTCATTATTAGAGGTCGGGCCAGCGATGTTCCGCACTCATAGCAACAAGCTATTTCGACAGATCGCGTCCGATTCATGCCCGTTACCATCAAGAAGCGATGGGGACACTCTGAGCAAGTTCTGACATGGTTCATGTGGAAGGCCTTATGGTATGCACAATCGCTTCGCCGCATTCGCGGCAGTGATACACGCTCAGCAGATGGACCTCATCACGCAGACCAGAACGTGATAATTCTTGGACAGGATGCTCACAGAGTGCGCCCGGGTTTTGCAGTTCCCACTTCGCTTGGATGTCAGATGCCTGAGTCTTTGTCATTCTGCGCCTCATTAGCCATCCACGGGCAAATAGGAGCGGGGTTGGTCACCCAGGGATGGTTTGAAATCCCTACCCAGCGTTCAGACCACGGTGGCGATGGCCTCGCGCTCGGCAAGACGGCGATC
>JBBRRN010000237.1:0-5964 GCA_038200685.1 Nitrospirales bacterium | reverse complement strand
GAATGTCCGTTGGGAGCCGGCTCTCAGCAAAGCCATGGCAATGCTTTCTCCACAAACCCCACCCCCGCCATCAACTGGCGCCATGCGGGCAGCCTCCATACTTGCGCCTTACCTGAACAGCACAGGCGCCTGATTATGCGCATTCTGGGCTTGCTGATCATCTACCTCTCCCGCATGTGCGCCAGGGCCGGAGGTCTGTTGTTCAAGTTCACTGAGATACTCAACAGCCTTCTGCCGTCCTTGATGCCCGCAGAGGAACTCACAAGACTCATTCGCGTCCACTATGAAAGCATGTACCGCAATGCTGCAGCGCAGTATTCCTCAGAAGTCCTTGAATGGGGCCTTGAGTCCTGGGAAGAAGAGGTTGTCGTCCAACACAAGATCCTGTCCGGCACCACTATTGTGCTCGGCGCCGGCGTGGGCCGTGAATCTATTGCCCTCGCCCAGCGAGGCCTGTGTGTGATTGGGTTGGACATCAATCATGACGCCTTGTCTCTTGCGGCTCGCATGGCACGAGCCAAATCTACCGACGTGGCATTTATCCAAGGTAGCTTCCTGGCGCTCCCCATAGTCACCAGACAGATGGACTATCTAGTTCTCTCCGGCATCATGTACAGCTCCGTTCCCGGCCGACACGCGCGGCAGGCCTGGCTCAGAAACCTCAGCACTCTTTTGAGGGCAGGTGGGGTGGCCATGGTCAGCTTTCTTATCGATCGAACCAGGAAATCTGATCTTTCCCGGCTTACCTACCGACTCAGCTCATGGCTGGCCGGATTGCCGGGAGCGAACGCCGCATATCAGCCGGGCGACCAGCTCTCCAGCGGCCACTTTCTCCACGCCTTCTTGAGCGAAGAAGAGCTTCGATCCGAGATGACCGAGACGGGCGCCACGATCGTACAGCTCAACTGGGAGAGACAATTTGCAGTGCTGACCTGGCCGCGCTGAGCGCGTGCCCGCTGGTCGTTCTGCCGGAACCGGCGCCAGAAATAGCGCTGGAAGGGAGGGGAGAGTATTTGCTATCCTCCTGCATCCATGACCCCCTCTACCATCTATTCGAAGAACCCGGATTTCGTCCAACGGGACGTAGCCGGAGAATGCATCCTCGTTCCCATCCGCCGAACTCTGACTGAAGCCAACAGCATCTACGTGTTAAATGAAACTGGCGCAGCCCTGTGGAACCGTATCGACGGAGCCAGCCCCATCCAGAAAATTGTATCGGGGTTCGCCGAAGAATATGACACGACAGAGGAACAACTGGGCCGAGATTTTGAAGCCCTGCTAGCTGACCTGCTTTTGATTCACGCCGTTGAAGAGGTTGCCAGCGCCCATGATCCAAGCAGATAAGCTTCGCCACCTGCCTGAACGCTTTCCCGTCGCCTGCCAATGGGAAATCACCTGCCGCTGCAACTTGCGGTGCGTCATGTGCTATACGGACTGTTTCAATCGTCCGGAGTTCGTGCGCCAGGAACTGACCACGTCTGAAATCCTCCGCATCATGGACCAGCTGACCGAGGCCGGCACACTCGAACTCTGTCTCACCGGTGGGGAACCGATGGCCCGGACAGATTTTTTCGACATCTACGACCATGCCATCCGCAGCGGGTTTCTTGTGACGGTCTTTACCAACGGCACCCTCATGACAGAGGCTCACGCCGATCGTTTTGCCGCGCTCCCTCCTCATCGCATTGAAATCAGTCTCCACGGAGCCACGCAAGAGACGTTCGAACGGATCACCCAGGGACGAGGCTCGCACGATCGGTGCCTCCAAGCCATGCAGCTGCTGCTCGATCGCAACATTCCATTGGCCTTAAAAACCACAGCGATGACGCTCAATCAGAATGAAATTATTACAATCAAGCGCTACGTGGCCTCGCTCGGGTCTGTCGGTTATAAATTGGGCGAGGAAATGCGGCCGGAGCTCGACGGCGGCGCCGGGCCTTTTCAATACTCCCTTTCTGAACAAGAACTGACAGCCTTGAACCGGCAAGACGACGATCTATGGGCTGAAGCCTGTCAACAAAAGTCTGTGGATCCTTCGCCATGCCGAAGCGGCATGCAACGATTTCACATCGATGCCTACGGACAATTGCAGCTCTGTTCCGGCAATCGAACTCACAGTTACGACCTGCGCACCGGTTCATTTCGAGAGGGCTTCTTCGAAGTGCTGCCGACCTACGGCTGCCCGTGGAAAGCGCCCGCGGTATCGGAGCAGATCCAACCCACGGTGCACCATGCCTGAACCCAGACCCCTCTCCACCATGCAGTATGGCGAGTTCAGCCGCCAGGCCTATGATCGAGCCGTCCAGCAAGACCGGATCATCAAGGCGCAGCTCGAGCTGACCTATCGCTGCAACCTCCATTGCCGCCATTGCTATACCGATCCCTACAACAACCCGCAGTTCTTTCCGCGAGAGCTTGCCTTGAACGAGATCCACCGCCTCCTCGACGAGATGCGCGATCTCGGCATCATCTGGCTGAACCTCAGCGGTGGCGACATCTTTATGCATCCCGACTTTTTCGAAATCTACGAGCGAGCGTATCGGCAGGGATTCCTCCTTCAACTCTATACGAACGGGACCCTTTTCACCCGCGCAGCCATCCAGCGACTGCAGGCCATGCCTCCCTTCACGATCGATGTTTCTTGCCACTCGGTGAGCGAGGGACCTTTTGACTGGTTCACACAGGTACCAGGTTCCTATCGCGCGTTTCTAAGAGGCATGACGTTGCTCCGAGAGAGCGGACTGCCGTTCACACTCAAAACTAAGTTGATGGACTGGAATAAGGATGAGCTCGACGACCTTCGAGCCTTTACCGAATCGTTCGGGCAATCATTCGGGTATACGACGTCGCTGTCTCCACGGCTCAATGGCGATTGCTCATCTCTTGCATATCGAATCGACCCTCAGGATCTGAAACGCGTGGAGGAGACCAATCTCGTCGCCAATGACGATGCCCTCTGCATGAAAGAACAAGAAATCACCAGACCAGAGAGTGATCGGCTCTATCGATGCGGATGCGGGACAAACTCGATTCACATCAGCGCTTGGGGCGAACTGGGTACCTGCACATTGCAACATGAACACCGGGTCTCGCTGCGGACACATTCCTTACAGGATGCAGTGGCGCAGGTGTTCGGCGCTGTCCGATCCATGCGTTATCAGAGCGACAGCCCCTGCCGTTCCTGTACCATTCACCGCTTTTGCGAGAAAAAGCCGACCGATGCCCGATGGGAACAAGGCGCCGCTGAAGCTCCTATCCCCTATGATTGCGATATCGCATTAGTTCGTGCGGAACAAGCTGTTCACCAGCCTCTCATTCATCCGTTACGCAACCAAGCCGTACCCACCGGTGAACATCCCATGACATCGCTCAATCTCAATGTCACGTAGGAGCACCTCACTATGACCGAAAAAAAACCCTACAGCACTCCGGTACTGTATGAGGTCCCCCTGGACCACGAACAGGCCATCCTCACCGCATGCAGTCTGACAACCGTGTCGGTCGCGGCTGGGCTCGGCACGAACGGCTGCCGTGCCAGCGGACGTTGTGAATCAGCCATGTGTGGCGGCTCAGCTGGGGGATGCAAGCGATCGTCTCTCGTGCTCGTGTGCAGCGGCGTGACCTGCCATGATTCAGGTATTCGGGCCTCATAGGTTGTCTTATGCAAATTGAATTGCAACTAGGCGGGCATGTGATTCATTTACGCGAACCGCATGACTACCCCTGCCTTGCCTGGCCGATACGGCCATTCGACAGGTTCCTCGCAGAGCCGGGCGCAGGACCGGACTTCGAGATCGAGGTCGAGGTCTGCGCTACCCTCCCAGAATTGAAAAAAGGCCCCCTTCGTTTCGATGCATCCCACGGCTATTGGACCGTCTTCGAGTCGGACTTCGGACTCGTCATCGAAAGCCTGAGTCCGCAGCTCCTCCAGCCCCGGGCTCGGGCGCACCTATCTGACGACTATCGGACAGTGCGTGCGTGGATCTTGCCGGAATTCCACCTGGGACAAGTCGGTTGGAGCCCCATGCACCTCTTCAATCCGATCGTGGAAGTCTGCCTTCTTTCCCGTCTCGCCCTTGACGGCGGACTCCTGCTCCATGCGGCTGGCGTCGCTATCCATGATCAGGGCTATGTCTTCACCGGAGCTTCAGGAACGGGCAAATCGACTATCGCCCAACTGTTTGCAGACCAAGACGCATTAATCCTCAGCGATGAACGAGTGATCCTTCGACAGCAAGGCGCAGGTGTCACTGTCTATGGCACACCCTGGGTTGGGTCCGGGCAATATGCCGCGCAGGCCTCCCGTCCGATGACCGGTCTCTATGGGATCAGTCATGGTGAGCATCGCCACCGCCTTGAACCACTTTCTCCGACGAAAACAATGTCGCTCCTTCTGCAACAAGCCTTCCTTCCCCATTGGGATCGCGCGGCGATGGAAGCGACGCTCGACTTTCTTGCTTCATTAACTACGCATACGCCTTGTTTCGGCCTGGCGTTTCTGAACCAAGCCGATGTGGTCGAGCTGCTTCAGACCCGTTCGGCTTCTGTAGAGGATGCTGTCTCATGAAGCAACTCGACGCAGAAACGTATTTCGCGGCGGTCTCGTCCAAAGCGCTACAGACGCGCCAGGCGCAGGAGGTGATGTTTGAGCTGACCTATGGCTGTAACCTTCGCTGCGTTCATTGCTACAATCCAACTCATCGCGCACTTCCCCATGAACTCACGACCGCTGAAATCTGCTCCATCATCGATCAAATTGCCGACCTCGGCGTCATGACCGTCAGCTTCAGCGGCGGCGAGCCATCTGTCAGAGCCGACATTGCCGAGATTCTTCGCCATACCCACCGGCGAGGCCTTATGATCCATCTCCTGACCAACGCGACCCGCATGACTCCATCGTTTGTCGACCTCTTGGAGGAAACCGGGGTCTCACAACTACTCCTGTCCATCTACGGCGCCACCGCTGGCATTTACGAACGAATGACCGAGACACCGGGATCGTTCGCCCATTTCCTTCGAGGTCTGACCTGCCTGACCGGAAGAACTATTCCGGTGATCGTCCGGATGCCCGTGACGACAATCAACGTGGGGGAGGTCGACGCCTGCCAGCATCTTGTCGAAACTCATGGCTTCAAGTTCCAGTACTGTCTCGAAATAGAACCTCGCGTCGACGGGAACAACAGCCCGCTCACGTATCGACTCGATCCACGACAGAAAGTGGCGTTGGATTCTCGAAAATTTGGAGAACGAATGTCGGCGTGGGTCCAAGAGCCCTGTTCGACGGAGGAGCCGTTTATTTCTTGCTCCTGCGGGAAAAGCCGTTTCGCCATCACGCCCTACGGCGAGATGAATCTCTGCGTCTCATTCCCCATTCCGAAGTACAATCTCCGCACAGGAACAGTTCGCGAGGGGTGGGAAATCCTCAAACGTACCGCGGACGACGCACAACCAAACGACCACGACGAGTGTCCGACTTGCGACGTGCGTCGCTTCTGCCGCCAGGGACGCGCCGATGCCTGGCTAGAGACCGGCGATATGAGCCGGTGCCTTCCACACTTTAAGGAGTGGGCGCAATCACTCGAGGCAACCCATGCCCTCCTCGACCCTCGACGACCTCGCTGACGCCTACACCCAGGTCAGCCTGATCAACAAACGTCTGCTCGACGAGTATGAACTTCTCGGCCAGGCATTCCAGCGGCAGGGCATTGAGTGTATTCTTCTGAAGGGGGCCGATCTGCTCGCACGCCTCTACGGAGTGCGCGGGACGAGGCCCCTCTCCGACGTGGATCTGTTAGTCCATGCACACGATCTTCCCACCATTCATCGACTGCTGATCGAGATCGGATTTGCACAACAGATCGACGGCAATCCGGCCTATTGTTCATCCAACTGCACACTCTCCCTGGACTTCGTCTCAAACCTCTGGTACCTCGACGAAGAGGGTCTCGCAGGGCTGTGGGCACG
>JBBRRN010000236.1:0-5999 GCA_038200685.1 Nitrospirales bacterium | reverse complement strand
GGCGCCATTAACTTGGAGGACATCAGTTCGCCGCGTTGTTTCGACATCGAACGCCGCTTAAAAGCCACGCTGGATATTCCGGTCATGCATGACGATCAGCATGGCACGGCTGTGGTCATTCTCGCGGCCTTGACGAATGCGCTCACCGTCACAGGGAAACGGATGGAGGACGTCCGTGTGGTCGTCAATGGTCTCGGCGCCGCTGGAACCGCCTGCTGTAGGATGCTGCTGGCCGCCGGCCTCTCTCACCTAGTCGGGTGTGAGCCTTGCGGTATCGTGTTACGAGGGGATGGCCAGCAGTTACGGGCCTGCAGGACGGATCTTGCCGCCTGTATGACTCCAGACCGCCCTCAAGGAACACTCCGAGATGCGCTGAAGGGGGCCGATGTCTTCATCGGATTATCCGTCGGTAATATCCTCACGGCGGAAGATCTGGATCTGATGGCGGCTAATCGCATCGTCTTTGCCATGGCCAATCCCGACCCTGAAGTCCCTCGTGAATTGGCCGCCTCTCATTGTCGGATCTTTGCGACCGGGCGCTCGGACTATCCGAATCAAATCAACAACGCGCTGGCCTTTCCCGGCATCTTTCGGGGTGCGCTGGACGTGCAGGCGCGCGACATCAATGAAGCGATGAAACTGGCTGCAGCCAAGGCTCTGGCTGAGACCATTCCTCCTGCGGCTCTCAGCGAAGACTACATTATCCCGAGCGTGTTCGATAAGGAAGTCGTCCCGCGTATGGCCAAAGCCGTTGCAGCGGCTGCACGTGAGTCGGGCGTGGCCCGACGTCGTACGAAGCTCAGTGACGACTTTGCGTCACGCTGACCATTGAATCCCCATACATTCAGCTGATTTCAGGACTCTTCTGGCATGAGACCAGGCTGTGCTACAATGCGCGCCCTGGGAGAGATGCTGGTTCAGATGGCGTTTTCACAAAGCAAACACATTAAGTTTCAGAACGGGATGAGACGTCGGATCGACTCGTTGCGTCCGAAGGCCGAAGAGAGTCTGGAGCTTGCCGTCGATACAATGATGCAAGACCGGGTCGACAGCTTTTTCCGTGTGGAAGAGGGGCTGGAGGAAATCATCAAGTCCCTGATCCAGATTGAAGAGGAGCTTCTGGAGATCCGTTATCTCTCCGGCGCCATGCGCCTGGAATCTCGCCTGGAATTTGGCGAAGACCGATGGGATCAATTCGACAGTGAGGTTCGAGAGCGCCCCCGACGCCGGCGCAAGAAAATCAGCCTGGCCGATATGTTGAAAGCTGCGGGTGGGGGAGGCGGCGGCGATCCGTCACAAGGATCGAGCGGTATCAACAACGCGATGGACGCCTATGCCGCGATGGGCATGGAATTCGGCAGCTCGCTCGCCGAAGTCACCGCGTCATTTCGTCACAAGGCCAAGCAGCTCCATCCCGACTCGAATAACGGCGATCGCAGCGCGGAGCCGGAATTGCGCCGTATGTTGGAGGCCTACCAGTTCTTGAAAGAATATTTGAGCCTCAGCAATGTCGAACCTCCACGGTCACCAGACGCCACCTATCGCCCCACAGAATGAAACACCTATGACACCCAATCTACCTCCGCCGTATGTGACGGATCAATCTGCGCTTGAATTGCTCTGCCACACATTGCGGCAGAGCTCGCGACTGGCGTTGGATACAGAATTCGTCGGGGAAGACACCTTCATTCCACGGCTCGAATTGATCCAGGTTGCCACTGCCACCACAGCAGCGGTCATCGACTTTCCTGCCGTGCAAGCCAACGGATCGCTCGATGTTTTTTGGGAACTCATTTGCGACGCCAAGATTGAGAAAGTCTTCCATGCCGGGCGGCAAGATCTCGATCTGTTTGCCCTCCATGCGGGGCAGATCCCGAAACCATTTTTCGATACGCAGATCGCCGCCGCCATGGTCGGGTATGGCGCCCAAGTTGCTTACGCGAACTTGGTCCAGCGACTCCACGGCACGAAGCTGGCGAAAGCCCATACCTTTACCAACTGGAGTGCGCGACCGCTTTCGGATGACCAAATCGCCTACGCCTTGGAAGATGTCGAGTTCCTCCTCCCGATTCATACACATTTACAGGATCGCCTGAAGACACTTGGTCGTTCGGAGTGGGTGAACGAGGAATTTGCACGACTCGAATCGGTGGTGGGAGAAAAAAGTCGAGAGCCGCATGAACGGTATCAACGAATTCGGGGGTGGGAGACACTCAAGCCCAAAGGGGCTGCGGTACTTCGAGAATTGGCTGTCTGGCGAGAAGCGGAAGCTCGCCGCAGGAACGTACCGCGTGGACGTGTGATGCGAGATGAGGTGTTGCTTCAACTTGCACGCCACCCTCCCAAATCGGTCAACGATCTCCGTGGTCTCCGCGGCGTCCATTCTTCCGAGGTCGATCGACACGGCGGACAGCTCTTGGCCGCCATCGCATCGGCACTGGCGCTCCCACCGTCGGCATGGCCGGAAGTTCCTTCCGAGCGAAAGCCGGACCCTGAGTCGACCGGCATTGTCGAACTCCTGCAAGCTGTGCTGAAGGCTCGTGCAGCAGAGGAGGGGATTGCCCCCACCATGCTCGCCACCAGCGCCGATCTGCAAACGCTCGTGGAGGCGAAGCAGAATCGAACAGCCCTGAATATCCCCATCCTCCATGGTTGGCGGCGACAATTGGCTGGTGATTTACTGTTGCAAGTATTAGATGGGGCAGTCACCGTCAGCGTAGACAGAATGTCCGGCGCCCTGCGGATAATATCGGAACATCCCTCGAATGCCGCTTGATTTCACTCCCGGAAATAACAATCAAACTGTCGTGGCAACAGTACTTTTTACACACCATCATCCATGTCAGCCAGCCATTTTGCCCAGCATGTGCTCTATCACCTCGTTGTGCTCGTGCTGGGGACTGAAGAGGATAACCTCGGCATCTTGGCCGACTTTGACCGTGCGTCCAGGTGGCCAGTAGAACAGGTCACCCCTGTTGATCACTTCTTGTGTGCCGTCTGGTAGGTGACGGTGAGTTCACCCTGTAATAGGTAGCCCCCAGTGCGGCGCTTGGCACAAGTCGCCCTCCAATCCTTGAAGGAGTGGTGATATGCCCATACCGGCGGCGAGAGAAAAGTACTCGCCGCTGATCATGCCGTACCCGGTTGCGTCGCCGAAATTTGTCTTTTGTCTTGCGACGGCACCCGGTACGTCGATTCTGGCTGGTATGTTTTGCTTGGCTATTCGCATCGTGTGTGCCTCCGTTGTGGCTGTTGATGTCGAACAAGGGGCCTAACTATAATTCGACGTCCGAATCATTTCGGCAAACCAGCAGGAACCGCCTGCTAAAGAAGCCCTTTCACAGATTCCGCCGGTCTTGCCAAGATCGCTTTCTCACCCTTTTCGACAATTGGACGCTGGATGAGATCAGGATGGGCCACGAGCAGATCGAGCCATTCATCGTCTGATAGATTCTTTTTCCCCAAACCGAGTTCTTTGTAGATGTCCTCTTTGGTTCTCAGTATATCTTTTGGCGACAGCTCGGCCTTCTTCAAGAGGCCTTTGAGTTGCGCCTTGGTGAAGGGTTTCTCGTAGTAATTGACGGCCTTATAGGGTTTGCCGCTCTCTTGTAACAACTGCACAGCCTGACGACAGGTACTGCAAGTCGGTTTCTGGTAGATCGTGATCTCAGCCATGTTCGAACTCCTTGTGTTAGTGTCTTGGCTGCCTTGACGCCGTTTTTACCCCTGTGATACATGGGTCTCATTCTACTGGTATAAATGTCCATGATGCCAACGCCAATTTTTGGAACGAGCTCAACCGGTCAGTTTTCTTGCGCCACGGAGACCCAGCACACCCTACGGGACCTCCGCACGAAACGTAAGGGGCAGCCGGTGTGTGTCCTCGGGCATCTCTTGTCCCGCAAAGGGCAGGAAGGCACCTTCGAAGTCTTTAACGAACGTTTGGCCATCGTCAAATTTTCTGACGGCGCCGCGATCGGGTATGACCCTCTCGAATTGCTCTTACCCACCGACATCGATGACAAGGGTATCGCCTACTTCGAAATTCGCCCTTGCAGGCAGTGCGAACAACTCTTTCCCTTAACTACCGAAGAGTGTGAGGCAGCAGAAGAGCCTATCTCTTGTCCGGAATGCCGCATCGCCTAGAGGATGCTGAAACATCCCGCCAGCGGCGTTCTCGCATCGTTCAGACCCTCAACGGGGACCCGGCCGCCTCACCACTCGGCGGCGCGCACAGGCTTGGTGCTCCTTATTCGTTGCACCGTGCGCCCCAGAGGGTACGCCTCCGGTTTTGATTCGCCTGCGGCCTTGCTGGACAGTCTGTTTGAGCATCCTCCGAAGAAAACACGAAACTGGCGCGACAAGCAAACCGTAATTTCGAGTGACTCGTCGTTCTCCGTTGCCTATCCTGCTAGTCGACCAGCGGTGCGATCTCGATCGCTTTCTTGATCAAGCAATCGCCTGCAAAAGACTGCAAGGACATCGGCAGCATGCTGGCATCGATCACGTGCACTGTCACAATCTGAAATCCTTCAGCGATTTTGTATCCTTCTACCCTCATGGCATGGCAAATTTCGAGCTTTTTCCAAATAAGATTGTTCAGAATCGTCTCTGACGCAAGCAGCTTCATATCTGACACGACGTCATTCATCGAGACCCTCGCCGACACCCGCGCTTTATCTTTTGGGGCCTCACTCACGACGGCAAACACCGGGGTCTCGCCGTCTGCTTGGACGAAGGAGGCCGTCCACAACGGGATCGGGCTGAACAGGATCAACAGGAGGGAGAAGCGAAATGTCACCGCGTACCTCTACGGTCTGTTCAAGTCCTCACCCTGAAGTCTGGAACAAGACATCCAATGAGGGCCAGCGACAACACGGGTGTCGAGTGTTCTCCGTCCACGCTTGCCCACAAGGTCAGTATGCCAACCGATACGTGTCAATTCAAGATCCTGCCACTCCGAACGTGATAGACTGTCTTCACGCGTCATATATTTTTCCATCTGAGGGGGCAGGATCATGCCACATGATTTTATGCCAGGGCTCGCTGGGGTCCCTGCAGCCAAATCTGCAATCAGCGATGTGGATGGGCAGCGTGGTGTGCTGGAATACCGAGGGATTCGCGTCGAAGAACTCTGCCAGAAGTCGTCCTACCTTGAAACCACCTATTTGTTGCTGTTCGGACGTCTTCCCACTCAACTGCAATTTGCGCGTTGGAATGAGGATATCGTCCATCACCGACGGATCAAGTTCAGGATTGTCGATTTATTGAAATGCCTTCCGGAGCAAGGGCACCCCATGGACGCCTTGCAGGCTGCAGTTGCCGCATTGGGGATGTTTTATCCAGGCCGGAATGTTCAGGATGTCGACAATAACTATTGGTCTGCAGTCCGTCTCGTTGCAAAACTACCCACGATCGTCGCGGCTTGGGCTCGTCTGCGGCATGGGAATGAGTGCATCCCACCGCGCGACGATCTTGGGTTTTCGGAAAACTTTCTCTACATGTTGACTGATACGGAGCCGCTTCCCTTGTGGGCCAGCATTTTCGACGACTGTCTGATTCTCCATGCCGAGCATACGATGAATGCCTCGACATTCACCGGCATGGTCACCGCCTCGACGTTGGCCGATCCCTATACAGTTGTCGCATCCTCAATCGGAGCACTGAAAGGGCCACTGCATGGCGGAGCCAATGAAGAAGTGGTGCAGATGCTGAAGGAGATTCATGAGCCAGGGCGGGTTCGATCGTATCTTGAAGGTCAGGTCGATGCGAAACAGAAGCTGATGGGTTTCGGTCACCGGGTGTACAAGGTCAAAGATCCTCGTGCGACGATCCTGCAAGGTCTGTGTGAGCAGCTCTTCAAGGAACATGGCAGCTCGCCGTTGTATGAGGTTGCTGTAGAGGTGGAGCGAATTGCAGAAGAGTTATTGAAGGGGAAGGGGATTTATCCCAACGTCGATTTCTACTCCGGGATTGTCTACGACAAGATGGGTATCGAG
>JBBRRN010000235.1:0-6000 GCA_038200685.1 Nitrospirales bacterium | reverse complement strand
GCTTCTCTCCTGGAATGGCACCCGTGTTGGTCCCACTGCGGCCGTCGAGCGAGCACATTCTGATCGTGCGCGCTCCGGGAGCAAGGGATCAGCACGGGTGTCATTCCATCCCTTTCATCGTGCACGTTCTGCGAGCAAGAGGGGCACCTGGCCACTCTCGCCCCCCTTAGCAGCACCCCCCGCCGGGCAGCTGCAATCGCTTCTCTTCATCATCATGATGAATGGTCGTCTGCATTCTTCCCGGCGAACTTCCTCCAGCCATCACCACCACTTCACTGCTGGTAAATGGGCGCTTCAAGATCACATAGCCATACCACTGCCTGATACTATCACCCAAGACGATCACCGCGAGCAAGGCTACCACCGCCACCAGCCCAGCATCCAGGTACAACGCAAAGGCCTGCCCGCTATCGGCAAGGGACGAAGCCTTGCCCACAAATATCCCGAACATCTCATAAGACCCGATCAAGGTGATGGTGCCGACAAACAACATCGGCAACGCGGTAATCCACAGATATTGCGCCTTCCGCATCTTGATGAGCACCGTCGTCCCAATACAGAGCGCCAACGTGCCGAGCAACTGATTCGCTGCGCCGAACATCGGCCAGAGCGTCGAAATGCTACCGGCACCGATGAGATAGCCCCAGGCTCCCACGATCAGCCCGCTGCTCACTGCCACACCAGGCCACCAATTCATCCGCCGCAACGGAGGGTAGAAGCGTCCGCCCATTTCCTGGATGAGATAGCGCCCCACGCGCGTACCTGTGTCGATGGTCGTCAGAATAAACAACGCTTCGAACACCAGCGCAAACTGATACCAATAGGCCATCAACCCGGCCATACCGGGGAGCGCCGAGAAAATGGATGCCATGCCAACCGCGAGCGATACTGCCCCGCCAGGCCGGCCCGCCACGTCCACCTCGACGAGTTGCGAGAGTTCCTGAATCCGCGAGACATGAAAGCCCATCGCAGCCAGTGCATCAGGCGAGAGCATCGTATTGATTGACAGATAGTCTCCAGGGATCAACACCGAGGCGGCAATCAAGGCCATCACCCCGACAAAACTTTCCAGCAACATCGCCCCATAGCCAACCGTGGCCTGGGATTCCTGCTCGATCATCTTCGGCGTGGTCCCGGAAGAGACCAACGAGTGAAAGCCTGATATGGCTCCGCAGGCAATCGTGATAAAAAGAAATGGGAACAGCGTGCCAGGAATAATCGGTCCGCCTCCACTGGCGAAAATCGTGATGCGCGGCATTTCAATCGTCGGCGCCATGAGGACCACACCCACCCCCAGCAACGCCACCACGCCGAGCTTCATAAAGGTGGAGAGATACCCACGCGGCACCAGCAACATCCACCCGGGCAAAACAGAAGCAAGAAAGCCATAGCCCGCCAACCCCCACACCAACGTCGTTCGCTCCAACTCAAACCACCCGGCCACCGAAGACTGCGCGACCACCCGCCCAAAGATCACAGCCGCAACCAACAACACCACACCGAGCAGGGAAACTTCCGCCACCTGACCAGGCCGAAACCGTTGAAGGTAGAAGCCCATGATGAGGCCGATGGGAATCGTCATCGTAATCGTGAAGGTGCCCCAAGCATTGCGATAGAGCGCGTTCACAACGGCAAAACCCAATCCAGCCAGCGCCACAATCACGATGAACAACACCGCCACCGCCGTGGCCGTACCGGTCACAAGGCCCAGTTCATCCCGCGCGATTTCAGGAAGTGAGCGGCCATTTCGCCGCATCGACGCAACCAGAATAATGAAGTCCTGTACTGCCCCCGCCAACACCGCACCGATCACCAGCCAGAGAAAACCTGGTAAAAATCCGAACTGCGCCGCCAGAACAGGCCCAAGCAACGGCCCAGCTCCGGCAATCGCCGCGAAGTGGTGGCCGAACAGCACATACTTATTGGTGGGATGAAAATTGACGCCGTCATTCAACCGCACCGCCGGCGTCACACGCTGGTTATTGAGTTCAACGACCTGCTTGGCGAGCCAACGTCCATAGAAGCGAAAGGCCAGCACATAAATGCAGGCTGCTGCCACGACCAACCAGAGGCCATTCACTTTTTCCTGTGGATTGACGAGACCGACAACAAAGGCGAGTGCAACAGCACCAAGAATGGCAAGAAATCCCCAAAGCACCAGCTTTAACGCCGACATGCGCGGCATCCTAGCACAAACGGACGGAAGGACACCCTGTCGGTCCGTTGCTCCCGGAGCGCGCACGATCAGAATGTGCTCGCTCGACGGCCGCAGTCGAACCGACAAGGAGTGCCCTTCCTAGGGGACAGCGAGCGAGCTTGGAGGAGCATATACATATAGTTGGACGCGCGCAGTGAGAGATCAAGCAGGCCGCCCCCTTAGAGAGAGACAACGAGCGAGCGTGGAAGGATCATCCGTGTACTGATTTGACCTACAGTTCCTTAAACAGCTGGCCCACGCGAATATCAGGCTCCGATATATGAAAATGTGCGAAGGGCCCGAGGAATTGGAAATCGCTTGTGCCCCCACTTCGGCATGCAGTAAGTTCCATCTAAATTGTGCTGATAGATCAGGGGAGGGGTTTATGAATTTGCAGAAAAGCTTTGCTGAACGCGAAACGGGACTTTCATCCAAGCTTCGTGAAAAGCAAGCAGCTATCGACGACCCCACAGGTAAAGGTACCGCCACAGAGTATGTCGTCGAAGAGCAGTTATTGCGACCCTTTCTTCCTCCGGGGTTCGATTGTGGAAAGGGAGCTGTTATCAGGCTGACGACCCAACGATACAATCTCCGGCAATCGACCGAATTATTTTTGATAGAAGAGCATCCACGCCTCTTGTCTATGACCCATCCCATTCTATTTTTCCGATCGAGACGGTGGCCGGAATGGTTGAAATAACCATGCACCTTGACGCTACGAAACTGCGAATCGATATAGAGCGTATGGTCGAAGTGAAAGGAATGAAAAAGCGGAACTACCTAGTCCCGAAACCAGGTAGCCGCACTAAGGCCTTTCGATATACGGAGAAAGAAAGTGTATCCGCTAGATCATTCATAGTCGGATTGCCCGCTGATCCAAAATGGGACTCAAAATTGATAGCTGACTCTCTTCGTCGTATTCAACTAGAGCTAGGACCTCCTACTCACATACATGGTCTATATGTGATAGGGATTGGGTTCTTTTCAACCATTGCCGTCGAGAACAAAGATGAACCTGTGTACCGAATTAAGAGCTGGACAGGTGCGGATCGAATATTTAGGTTTTCAGACGAATTTAGGCGCGCCTTCGATAGATGGGAACCAATAAAGCCCAGCTGGTCAGTGGATTTAGATGGTTATGTGAGGAGCGATCCAACATTTATTGTGGAGTAGGTATCCTTTATAGGCAAAATACATTCGTATGGCTAAGTGGCTTAACTGTGGCCGAACCATCGAGTAAAGACACTCGTGTTGATCCCACTGCGGTCGTCGAACAAGGCTCTTCTACTTCCCTAAACCTCTCTCAAGAAGAGTGGCCAAGGCTGCCCTTATCTACGCGCATCGGACGAGCACAGTTTCATCGTGCGCGTTCTGCGAGCAAGAAGGGCACCTGGCTGCATCTTTCTCCGAGCTATCCGTTTTTCCACTCCTCTTAGGGGGCGGCCTGGTTGACCCTCAAATGCGCGCGTCGAACGAGCACCTTCTGAGCGTGCGCGTTCCGCGAGCAGGAGGACGACCAGGTCGCCCCCTCTCCCCCTCTATTGGGGAATACCCTCCACCCTTCAGACTCCGTACACTCTGCTCCTCAATGGAACAGACCAGACCCTACCAACGCAGCCTCTATCGCCTGCCGGTCACCTACCCGACAATGTACTGTGTGACAGCGACGGTCGGCGAAGGAACAATGACGAACCTTTCGGCGATGGGGTGCATGATCGAAGCGGATCAACCTCTGCTGGCAGACCAGCGTATTGCATTGCGCCTCATGCTCCCCGATCAACCCGAGTCGCTGCCGATCGATGAGGCCTACGTGCGGTGGGTGAATGGCAACCTGGCCGGGATCGAGTTCATCCAAGTGGAACGTGCCGCAAACCTCCGGCTGCATGCTTTCATATGGGACGGAATGGTCCAACGCTTCCACGCAATGCAACAGAAGCGCGCGATTTCTTAGACTTATCCCCTGCTCAATCCTGTTCTTCCCGATTATCGCCAGGCATGGTGATCCTATTCCAATCCAGACAACTCCCTGCACCGATGAACAACGTGAAGGTGATGCCGGTGACGGCTATTACGATGTAGCGTGCTTGCGGGAAAATGCCGCAATGGCTGACTCTTCACGACCTCCCCTAGCAACGGCATGCACCATGGCCACAAGAGCTTGCTCGGAAATCTTGGCCTCCCCTACAACTCCGAGAATGTGAGCGCCGTGGCTGCTCCGACACGTTTGTTCCCATCAAAAAACAGATTTCCATCTCGAAGAGATGGCCGTGAAGGTACTAATCGCCAAACCCGGATACAGACCCAGACCCTGGTTGAACTCCGCCAGCAGGCCGACCGCCATGGGCCGTGTCTCGTCCGTCCGTTCCACCTTGAAGGGGAACACCGTGTGGCATACCATGCATCCCACGTGGTCTGCTAAAGAGTGGAGGCAATACACCCCGCTATACACGCACCCAGCACGGACGACAAGGGCTTTTGCTGTTTCCTGCCTGATGCCTATCTCTCTTTTCTGGACAGGTAACAATTGCGGTGGCATTTTGGCCTGGTGTGCTGCGGCAAGCGAGAAAGAAAATGAAATTGACCAAGGTTACGATGTGATGCTGAGAAAAGCTCAAGTATTTCTGACGTCGCTCCATGATCCACGTCGAAGTCTCCTTGAGAATACGGTCGCAATATTGTTCGCCCTCGCTGCGGCCAATCTCTGTGCGGTATTTCTTGTTCAGGGAGGGTACGAATTTTCGATTGGTTCAATTCTGGTGCATGCGCACTATCTGCGGAAGTCTTTGCTGCTCTGTCTTGCGCTGGCCTTTGCCAAGGTTTGGTTAGACGGAAAACGGACAGGCCGCGCGCTCTTCGAATCCCTCAGATCTCCACTGCTGTTGTTTTTGCTCACGATTCTTATCTACAGCTTGAACGATCGAGTGCTTTGGTCCGGCGATACCATTCCCGCTCGCTATCTCCCCTTAAGTCTGATCCGTGAACTCGATTTCGACCTCGATGAATTTTCCTTTCTTTACGAATCCACAATGCCCTACTTCCTGACGAGTAGTCATAGGCACGTCGTCTCTACGTATCCCCCCTGGGCCGGCGTGCTCGCACTGCCGGTCTATCTTGGGCCGGCCTTCTTAGGCGTTGATCCAACGTCACTGCTGCTGATGATGGACCTGGAAAAACGAGCAGCCATGTTGATTACGGCCGCTTCCGTGATTGTTCTCTTTTTCGCCTTGCAACGTGTGACGTTGGAGAAGACTGCATGGTTCATCGCCTTGATCTATGCCTTCGGGACCAGTAGTTTCAGCACGAGCAGTCAAGCACTATGGCAGCATGGACCTTTCCAGTTATTTCTCGCGTTGACGATTTTCTGCATCGTGAAGGGCTTCGAGATTCCGAGGTTTTCAGCCTATTCCGGATTTGCGCTGGGCTGCATGGTTATCTCCAGACCGATTAATCTCATAGTTGCGTTGCCTCTTGTGGTGTATATCGTCCATAAGCACCGTGATCAGCTTGTCGGCTTCCTTCTCGCAGGTGTTCCCCCGCTTCTTCTCTTCGTCGCCTATAACACATTCTACTTTGGTTCACCCTTCGCCACAGGTATTGGTACATCCGTTGTGGCTCCATCATCAGTGATCAGCAAACTCTCATCGTCGTTTAACACACCCCTTCTTGCAGGAGCTGCCGGTGTTCTCATAAGCCCTGGGCGAGGCCTTCTTGTGTATTCTCCCGTGTTCGCGTTTTCGGTTATTGGCATGATAGTAGCTTGGAGGGAGCCGAAATATCTCTACCTGAGGTATCTAAGCGGTGTT
>JBBRRN010000234.1:0-6018 GCA_038200685.1 Nitrospirales bacterium | reverse complement strand
TGCGCGCGTCCAACGAGGGCCTTCTGAGGCCGCGCGTTGCGCGAGCAAAGAGGATTACGGGAGCCGCCCTTCACCCCTCATGCTCCGGGAGCAGTGGATTACACGGGTTTTCCCAATTGACCCTTTTCCCTCTTGGGGGGTGGCCTAGCTGAATCCCCAGCTGCGCGTGTCCACGAGGGCTCTTTGATTCTTCCTGCCTCTCTTATAGGGAGTAGCCAAGGTTGACCTTTACTGCGCGCATCGAACGAGCACATTCCTATCGTGCGCGTTCTGCGAGCAAGAAAGGCATCTATCTGCTCTCTCTTCTCATCTTTTCTTGTTTACTTCTCCTTCCCAGCAGGGCGTCCTGTTTAGTCTCCAACTGCGCGCGTCCAACGAGGGCCTTCCGAGGCCGCGCGTTGCGCGAGCACAGGAGACTAACAGGCTGCCCTGCCCCTCCCTTGACTGCCCTTTCCAGCGGCTCCTATAATCCCCTCATAATTCTTCTTATAACCGACTGAATCATTTAGAAAAATGGCTGAATTTACGCACTTCAACAAGTCTGGGCGGGCGCGGATGGTCGATGTGAGCGCGAAGGACTCGACCGAGCGGGCTGCGACCGCTCAGGCCATAGTGTTTCTCCAGCCGGAAACTCTTGAAAAGATTCAACGGGGCAAGATAGCCAAGGGCGATGTGTTGTCTGTTGCCCAGGTGGCTGGCGTGATGGGAGCTAAGAAGACTCCTGACCTGATCCCTATGTGCCACCCGATCCTCCTCACCAGCGTCGATATCTCATTCAAAGAAGAATCTCAGCCTGATCGTGAAGGCCGTTGTTCGATTACCATTCTGGCGACGGCCAAGACGACGGGGCCGACCGGGGTAGAGATGGAAGCGATGACCGCAGCCTCGGTGGCAGCACTCACGATCTACGATATGTGCAAAGCAGTGGATCGCGGCATGAGCTTCAGTGATGTTTGTTTGCTTTCAAAGTCTGGCGGGAAGTCAGGCATATTTACAAGGCAGTAGAGTAAAAACTTCAAGTAAATATTAAGGATGTTGCGTGGTCACGGTTCGCCTCTTTGGGATGACGAAAATGTTGGCGGGGAATCAGGGGGCCTTGTCCTTGAATCTCGTCGATGGAGGACGAGTGAAGGATCTCGTCGGTGCGTTAGAAGCTGGGTACCCCGCCATCGGAGAACTGATTCAGAAGAAAAAAGTCCTCGTTTCAATCAATCAAGAAATTGCGCATGAAGAAACAGTTATCAAAGACGGCGACGAGATTGCATTACTGCCACCGTTTGCAGGTGGGGCTCCTATGGATCAGGTGAGGGCCGATGCTCAGTTGGTTCGCGTACAACGGGAAGATTTTTCCGTCGATGCGGAGATCAATCGAGTGCGCGCTCGTTCGAAGCGCATCGGCGGTATTGCGACATTTCTTGGCATTGCCCGGGATCGTTCTAAAGGACGTGATATCGATAGCATGACCTTCGAGCACTACGAAGGGATGGCCCAAACGAAGCTGCGTGAAATCCGCGAGCGAGCGTTGAAGGATTTTGACATCATTGAGGTCGCGATCCTCCACCGCTATGGTGAAATCGGCATCGGTGACAACATTGTGTTGATTGTCGTGGGGGCTGAGCATCGGGCCGACGCGTTCCGCGCCTGCGAATGGGCAATCGCTGAACTGAAACGGATCACCCCGATTTGGAAACTTGAACACACACCGGAAGGCGAAGTCTGGGTGGAGGAGCATCCGTAGGGACGTGAGGGGTTAGGCGTAAGGGGTAAAGGGCAAACAAAGGATGATGAGCGAATTATCGAAAGATACTGTTCAAGCTGCTGTTGCTGATGTGTTTGGACGGCCGTTGCGCAGTTTGCGTTTGTCTGTGACGGATCGGTGCAATCTCCGCTGCTCGTATTGCATGCCGGAGCAGGACTATGTGTGGCTGCCGCGCGAAGATGTGATGACCTTTGAGGAAATGGCAAGCCTGACCGGCTATTTCACCGACCTCGGCGTGGATCGTGTACGGTTGACCGGCGGAGAGCCGTTGCTTCGACGTGATTTGCCTCAACTGCTTCGGTTGTTGCTTCAAAACCGGCGGGTGACGGATATCGCGCTCACGACGAATGGCATTCTTCTGGCGGATCAGGCTGAGGCGCTGTATGAGGCAGGGCTGCACCGCATCACGGTCAGCCTCGATACGCTGAGACCGGAACGATTTCTTCAGCTCACTCGACGTGATGAGTATGCTCGCGTGTTGGAAGGGATTGAGTCGGTGGGACGGGTGGGATTCACCGGCTTAAAACTCGATACGGTAGCTATGCGGGGTTTCAATGACGATGAACTGATCGATTTGATCGAGTTCGGCAAGCAGGTGCAGGCAGAGGTTCGATTTATCGAATATATGGATGTCGGGGGGGCGAACGAGTGGTCTCAAGACAAAGTGCTTTCGCAGGCAGCTATCCTCACGATTTTGAGCGGGCATTATGGAAGAATAGAGTCGATGCCTGAGCGGGGGGCTGCGCCGGCACAGCGATTTTTATTGCGGGATGGGACGAGCTTTGGGATTATTCCTTCGACGACCACGCCATTTTGTGCGGCGTGTGATCGTAGCCGGGTCACCGCCGACGGCATGTGGTATCGCTGTCTGTACGCGACGTCGGGAACGGATTTGCGTAAGTCTCTTCGCGCCGGCGCCTCGGCTGACGAGATGCGGGCTTTGATCCGGACCGGTTGGGAAGGCCGTCGCGACCGGGGCGCAGAAGAACGCAAGGCGCTTGAGCGAGACGGGTTGCGTGTCGGAGGGCTTATCGGTATTGAGAAACTTCGCGAAGACCCCCATCTCGAAATGCACGCTCGCGGCGGCT
This sequence comes from Nitrospirales bacterium, assembly GCA_038200685.1. Taxonomy (GTDB): domain Bacteria; phylum Nitrospirota; class Nitrospiria; order Nitrospirales; family Nitrospiraceae; genus Palsa-1315. The sequence goes on along the minus strand of JBBRRN010000234.1, from coordinate 3,171 downwards.
GACGTTCTGCCGTACTCCCGACGCCCGTGCCACTGGGCCGATGCCTGTTGATGCTTCATGTTGGATACTGAATTCCTGACCATTTTAGGACTCGGACTGGTGCTGGGGCTTCGCCATGCTTTGGACACGGACCATTTGGCTGCCGTATCCACGATGCTGGCGCAACGGCCCTCGCTCCGCGCCTCCGGTATGATTGGATTCAGTTGGGGGCTTGGGCACACCCTCGTCTTGCTCTTGGCGGGGGCGGTGGTCCTGGTGCTTCGCGTGCCGATCCCTGAACCCTTCGCGTTGGCGGCCGAGTTTGGTGTCGGCATGATGCTGGTGTTCCTCGGCGGGATGCTTGCGGTGCGATTGATCCGGGAACGCTGGCATGTGCATGCGCACGACCATGACGGTGCCCAGCACGTGCATCTGCATAGCCATGCGCTTGTTGGAGATCACGGGCATGGTCACTGGTGGCGTATTTCCATTCGACCGTTCTGTATCGGTATGGCCCATGGTCTGGCCGGGTCGGCGGCGTTGTTGTTACTCGTGCTCTCGTCTGCGCGATCGGTATCGGAGGGGCTGACGTATATTGCGGTATTCGGGCTTGGCTCGATCATAGGGATGGTGTTGGTGGGGATGGTCGTGAGTCTTCCAGTGTTGTGGTCGCTGAATCTGGGGCGCCCGGTCTTTCTTGCGCTTCAAGGTCTGGCGAGTCTTGGTAGCGTGGCTGTTGGACTTACGATGATGTATTACATCGGCTTCGGCAGCCAGCTTTTCTGACGTGAAGTGTGACCTCCATCGAGGGGAAATCTACGTGCGTCATGAGGGTGGCTATGGTATTCTGCGTCCCACTTCGTCCGTCGTTTGTGAAACATCGTCCACTTTTTATCAGAAGATAAGAGCGTAGGGCTTATGGCCGATAGCAAGAATGGAGATCATGAGCGGGATGGTTTTTGTTCGTGCACTACGCCAGTAGCGATCAGCTCCACCCTCCCGCGTGATGCGCGTTGCGATTCACGGGCGGCGCGCCATGCTTGCAGACTGAGGGGGATGCACAATGGCCTGGTTTAAAAAGCAGAAAACGACAGAGCCTGAAGCTCCAAAACGATCCAAGGTGTCGGAGGGAATGTGGCTCAAGTGTAACAACTGCCGGGAAATTGTCTTTCGCAAAGAAGTCGAACGCAATAATAAGGTGTGTCCGAAGTGCGATTATCACTTCCCAATCTCTGTCATGGAGCGCATTGCATTGTTGATCGATCTTGGGACGTTCAAAGAGTGGGATGCGGAGCTCGGCCCCCAAGACCCGCTGAATTTTCAAGACACGAAATCGTATAAGGATCGTGTGAAGGCGCATCAGGAGAAGACCGGTCGCAAAGATGCCATGGTGATCGGTGAAGGAATGATGAACGGTCGCCGCGTGGTGCTGTGCGTGTTCGATTTCAGTTTTATGGGCGGCAGCATGGGGTCGGTCGTCGGAGAAAAGATCTGCCGGGCAATCGATCGTGCATTGGCGGCCAAGTTGCCGGTCATTTTAGTGACGACCTCCGGAGGGGCCCGGATGCAAGAGGGGATTCTCTCTCTGATGCAGATGGCCAAAACGTCTGCCGCGGTTGCCAAGCTGGGCGAGGCGAGACTCCCGTTTATTTGTCTGTTAGCCGACCCCACGTTCGGTGGCGTCACCGCCAGTGTCGCCATGTTAGGCGATGTGATCCTGGCCGAACCGAAAGCGCTGATCGGTTTTGCCGGCCCTCGCGTGATCGAGCAGACCATTAAGCAGCAGCTGCCGGACCAGTTTCAGCGAGCGGAATTTCTGTTGGAGCATGGCATGATCGATATGATCGTGGAGCGCAGACAGCTGAAGGAAACCCTCAGCACGCTCGTCTCGCATTTTTGAGTCCAGACCCTTCATGAAGAATCCTGGCTAGCCTTCCTCCTGCCGGTTACACCATGACCTATTCCTCCGCTGTCGCCTATCTGTATCGTCTGCAAACGCATGGCATTAAATTGGGTCTTGAGACGATGACGGCGTTGACGGCGCGTCTCGGCATGCCGCAGAACAAGTATCGGACGGTGCACATCGCCGGCACGAATGGAAAGGGCTCCACCGCGGCCATGGCGGCGGCGATGTTGCAGGCGGCAGGGTATCGCGTGGGGCTGTATACCTCGCCTCATCTTGTCGATTTTAGAGAACGGATACGAGTGAACGGCGAGATGGTCGCTGAATCGCAGGTGGCGCAATTGACCGAACAACTTCAGGCATGTTGCCAACCGGACCTGGCGCCGACCTTCTTCGAATATACAACGGCCATGGCCTTTCAGCACTTTGCGGATTCAGAAGTCGATGTGGCGGTGTTGGAGGTGGGAATGGGCGGCAGATTCGATGCGACGAACGTGGTGACACCGATGGCCTGTGCGATCACGACGATTGCGCTGGATCATCAGGCGTATCTTGGAAACACACGTTCAGCGATCGCATTCGAGAAGGCCGGCATTATCAAGTCGGGGGTGCCGGTGGTGCTGGGACGACTCGACGATGACGCGTGGCGGACAATTGAACAGGTGGCCAGGGAGCGGCAGGCTCCGGTGTTTCGAATCGGCGAGCACTTTCACACAGAGGGAGAGGAGCCCCAGCAATTTTCCTATCGCGGGCTGGGTATGCGCTATGACGGGCTGACTTGTGCTCTGGCGGGCCGCCACCAACTCGACAACGCCGCCTGTGCGCTGGCGTTGTTGGCGGCGGCGGCTCCTCAGGGGATTGTTGTCACGCCTGAAGCGATGCGAACGGGTTTGCATGCGGTCAAGTGGGCTGGACGATTGGAAGTGGCCGATCGCCGTCCGACGATCCTGCTGGATGGTGCACATAATCCAGCTGCGGCAACCGCCTTGGCCGACTTTCTCACACGCGCTGACCGATCTCATCCGTCCCGCCCTATGATCCTGGTTCTTGGGATGATGCGCGACAAGGATCATCGCGGGTTTGTCGAACCACTGAGAAGCCTGGTGGATGAGGTGGTGCTGACGCAGGCGAATCTTCCACGCTCTGCCACCGCGCAGGAACTTCAATCTTCGCTCGGAGATCTGTTGTCTCATCCGCATGTCGTGCCGTCGCTCGGCGACGCCATGGCGCTGGCCAGACAGCTGGCGACGCCGGACGGTCTCGTCTGTGTGACGGGATCGCTCATGCTT
>JBBRRN010000233.1:0-6038 GCA_038200685.1 Nitrospirales bacterium | reverse complement strand
GCCGGGGCCGATATCATTGAACTGGGTGTTCCGTTTTCCGACCCTATCGCCGATGGCCCGGTCATCCAACAGGCAGCAGAACGAGCCTTGCGCAGTGGAACATCGCTTCGAACGATCTTGTCCATGATTGCACGCCTCAGGGTTAGAACTCAGATCCCACTGGTCTTGATGGCCTACTACAATAGTATTCACGCGTTCGGTCCAGAACGGTTCTGCCAGGAGGCAGCCCGGTCCGGTGTTGATGGGCTGATCATGCCTGACATGCCACCTGACGAAGCAGGACCGCTCAAAGGGCCGGCTGCCGCCGCTGGGCTTCCGCTGATTTTTCTTCTTGCCCCTACGAGCACTGAGGCGCGCCGGACTTTCGTGGCGCGCCAGTCACAGGGCTTTGTCTACTATGTGTCACTGACCGGCATCACCGGCGCGAAATTGCTGAACCTGGCCGATGTGAGGAAAAACGTCCAGAAAATCAGGAAAGTCACTAGCCTTCCTGTGGCCGTCGGCTTCGGGGTTGCGACGACGGAAGACGCGGCTAATGTCGCGGCCATTGCCGATGGGGTCATTGTCGGTAGTGCGATCGTCAAGCAGATCGCCGCATATGGACAGCAACCGGAGATGGTGAAGCAGACGGCAGAATTTGTCCGCTCACTGAAAACCGCCATGCGATTGGCTCAGTCTAAATCAGGCTAGGCGTTTGCACCGTCATCTCAGCATCGCAAGCCTTGGATCGAGCTGCTTGACCTGACGAGAGTCGATCCTTCAGTACAGTGAGCTTGCGCCAGGAGCAAGCGGAGTTAAAAAATGTATGAGTGCAAGACCTGACCCTAATATTTCTCCGGCACTTGCGCAATACTGAGCCCGCCATGCGCACCTTTTCCGTCATCGTTCTCCTTAGTGTCTTCGTCATCCCTACAGTTGCCTTTGCTGAGATCCAGACCTTCACTGCCACGCATACCTATACTCTGAGCGACCATGACAGCAAAGACGACGCTCGCCAGAGGTGCTTGCTCGAAGCCAAACGCAAGATACCGGAGCAAGCGGGCGTCTACACTGAAAGCGCGTCCGAGGTGAAAGACTTTGACCTCACGAAAGACAAGATCAGCTCGTTTGCAGCAGCCGTCATGCAAGTCAAGGATACCAAAGAAGAGGTCGGCTTTCAGCAAGGACACATGACACTCACGTTCAAGCTCACCGCGCAGGTTGATCTCGCAGAGATGCGAAAACAACTCGCTGTGCGCCAGGTTGATACGGGTGTGCGGGAAGATGTGGCAGTGCAGAAAGAGCGTCTGAAGTACCTCGAAGCACAGTTTGAAGCGATGCAGCGAGAAATCCAGCAAACTCCTGGGCGGACGCTAGCCCCACCACCAACGCGCAACCTCTCAACCGCAGAGATGCAACGCCTGCGCACGCAGGCAGACCAGGGGGATGCGGATGCGCAGAGTCATCTTGGGGCGCTGTACCTCCTTGGGTGGGGCGTCCAACAAGACGATGTTCAAGCGGCGAAGTGGTCCGATAAAGCGGCAGCCCAGGGCGACGCGGATGGGCAGTTCCTTCTTGGATTGCTGTATTCCTTGGGACGCGGCGTGCCCGAAGATTATGCCCAAGCGGCACAGTGGTATCAGAAAGCGGCAGCCCAAGGGAATGCACAGGCGCAGGGCAGGCTAGGGACGCTGTATGACTTTGGACTAGGCATACCTCAGGACTATGTTCAAGCGCGGCAGTGGTACCAGAAAGCGGCAACCCAGGGGCTTGCGGCTGCGCAATTCCATCTGGGGATGCTGTACCTCACGGGAGGCGGCGTACATCAGGACTATGTTCAGGCGGCGAAGTGGTTCGAGAAAGCGGCAGCAAGGGGCAACGCGGAGGCACAGTGGGCTCTCGGGAATCAGTATGCCAGAGGAATGGGCGTACCCCAGGATAATGTACTTTCTTATATGTGGTATAGCCTCGCGGTTCAAGGTGATCTGGGCTCTCGATATTCTATCAACGAGAACTTAGAAGGGCTCCAGACGACAATGACCCCTGCCCAAATTGTCGAAGCGAAAAAGCTAGTGCGGGAGTGGACACCGAAGAAGTAGTCAGCGCGGAGATTATGCTGTAGAGGTGACGCTTGGTCGTTCTAGTGATTAAAGGCACGCGACAATCACGCATCAATTTGCAGTCTGTCTGGCGCACTATGCCGGTCTGCATACTCATTAGTTAGCGCTAAAGGTCAATTTATGAGTAAGGGTGGAACTAACAGAAAGCCGTCGCACAATAGCCTGGTCTTGATTGGGCGACCCTTGGTTGAGGGAGTGCCTTGGCACATCGCATTCGACATCAGCGATCGCGAGTACATGCTATTTGGGTCTATAATCATTTACTGGTCGTTCCTTGAGCACGCACTGTTGGTAAGAACCACAATACTGGCGAGACATCCAAAAGTGTCGCTTCCAGATGATGCCAGCCATCACAACTTTAGACGACGATTGGGGGCTTTTAGAAAGTTGGTTGAAACCTCAATTAGAGGTGAATCGACCAAGAATAAATGGATGAAGGTCATCAAGAGTATCGAGAGAGCCAAAGCGGGAAGAGAAAGCGTCGCGCACGATTTCTGGACCTATAACCCCAAACGGCCAGATCAGCTTTGGGCAACCAATTTTCGCAGGAGAGGTGTGCGCTCAGAGCCATTCGATACGAGCAAGCTCATGAAGCTCGGCGCTTTGCTTGGTGAGATTTCGGTTGAGTTGCTCTATACCCGCAAGCCAGGATACAAGTCGTATCAGATTCCGTATTTTAGTAGGTCAGCCAGGCATACGATGATGGGCAAACCGAGGCTGGATGCAGAATGACCTCGCTAACAAGTGCTTGTAGGGAACCCGTGGAACAGCTGCAGCATGCTTTGCTAGCCTGGTCACCGCGCGCCTATAAACCACGACGTTAACCAAAAAGCAGTATAACCATCGAGATAGTGGTCTGATATCAACAAATTTCTTTCGCACATGGAATCTCCACCAGGCATCTCCAGTGCTCAGGTTCGCTAGCTTCAGGGAGCCCGTATCTCAAGGCTTTCGAGATCTCTCTCGAAGGCCTGTTGTGTGTAGCGGGAGGACTTCCATCCTTCTTTGTCTCGCCCAGGCAATTCCTGCTGCAGATCCATAAAGTTTTTCTGTATGATGGCTTCTATGTCGCTAAACGGGCGAGAGTTTACACCGGCAGCCTGGCTCCGTAATCCACACTTCATGACAGTGTTCCCAGGCTATTGGCCTCGGCGAGGACTGCTGACCGGAATTCCGACGGAGTCCCGACTCTTCACCACCGAGCCTCATACCCAGTTACTCGGCTTTTGCCACTGGCAGTCAACTCCCACTGCCTGCCAGACCCTGGTACTCGTACACGGGCTGGAAGGCTGTAGCGAGTCTCACTATATGCGCGGTATCGCCGTGAAAGCCTATCGCGCTGGATTCAACGTCATCCGGATGAATCAACGGACCTGTGGCGGGACCGAACACCTGACACCGACACTCTATAACACCGGCTTGAGTCAGGACTATCGAGCTATCGTCAAAGAATTGGCAAACGTGGATGGACTCGCTCGCATCTGGCTTGCCGGCTATTCGATGGGAGGGAATCTCATCCTGAAAGCCGCCGGAGAAGCCGGCTCGTCAGAAACCGCGTTGGCGGGCGCGATCGCAGTCAGTCCGAATATCGACCCTCCGAAATGCGTCGAGGCTCTTGAGCAGCCTCGCAATTGGCTTTACCACAGACACTTTCTTGTGGAACTCAAAGCACGACTGCGACGAAAGGCGGCGCTCATCCCAGGCAAGTGGGATCTTAAGGATCTCGACAGCACTGTCACCATGAGCCAATTCGACCACTGCTATACGGCCCCGGACGGAGGGTATGCCAGTGGAGCCGATTACTACAATCGCGCAGGCGCGTGCCTTGTGCTCGACTCCATCACCGTCCCCACGCTCATTATTACTGCACAAGACGATCCCTTCATCCCCTACTCCATGTTTACCGTGCCGCTGATTCAGCGAAACTCCAGGATTCAGGTAATTGCACCTCGCTACGGTGGCCATTGCGGATTCTTGCAATGGCCGCGCAACGGGGAAGATCATTTCTGGGCGGAGAATCGGATTATGGATTTCTTACAAGGACGAATGTGAGCCACAGAGACCCGTGAGACGTGAAATGTCAAAGGTGAAGGGTTTCGGAGAAAGAACCGTCAGCAGTCCTTCATTTCATTTTTCACGTCTCACCTTTCACAATACGTGAGAGCAAAGCGAGAGCGCCGTATGGGGTATAAAGACCGATCCGGTCAGGCTGTTTGAAGATGAATCCGCACTTCCTGCACGTAGGTTTTGAACGGATCCGGCATGGGGAAAGGTGCTTGGCCACGCAGTTGGAAGATCGACCAGTTGATCACATAGGAGGGAGAAAACCGTTCTTCAGACTTGGCGCCAACTGGCTCATCCGGAGGTCCACAGGCCAGTAAATGTCGAACGAGTTCACCGCGCCCAAAGGCCCTGGTGTTGCGGGGCGGATGGTCCATGGCTAAGGCAATCGCCTTATCGGTGGTGAATCGTGGAACCCGCCCTTCTTCCATCAGACCATAATAAAGCCCCTTGCCTTGATGGAGATTGTGATACTCCAGATCAAGGCTCTTCAGTGCGGGGTCTGCCCACGTCATCTGTTCCGCCTCGCGAAAGGTTTCGAGTAACCACAATTTCGAGGCCCAATCGACCCGGCCCACCAGCGTCGTGTAGTCCGCGCGGAGATCATGCAAGACCGCTTCCCATTGGTCAAGCACCCAATCGGTTTCATCGTCCTGTCCACGATAGTGCTCTTCCGCCGCCGCGAGAAACGCTTCTTGAATATCGATCGCGGAGATCGTCTTCCCCGACTGCAACTGAACGATCCATTGCCGGCTCTGATCTTGCGACAGGTCCTGCATGGTTTCGACTGGTTCATTGAGCTCAAGATCGAGCGGTACGTGGCCCTCTTCGATCAGTTGAAGGACCAACCCCGTTGTGCCCAGCTTCAAGGCCGTCGCCACCTCGGCCATATTTGAATCGCCCAATAGCAAATGAATACGGCGGTATTGATTGGGATCGGCCAGCGGCTCATCCCTGGTATTCACGATGGCGCGATTCTGCTGCACCCATTCGAAAAAGTCATTCACGATATAATCCGCGCGCTGAGAAAGCTGAAACGGAAGAACAGACTGCTGCGCGTGGCGATGGGTCGCTCCTCGCGGAACGATGAGTCGATCCATCTGAATCCAGGCATCCTGAGGCCCCGCCCCGCCGACACGTCCCGCTCCAGTAAAAATTTGCCGGGTGACCAGAAAGGTCACAAAAGGCCCGAGGCCGCGCCGCGTAAAAGGGAAGCGTCGCGACACGAGATAGTTCTCGTGCGATCCAAATGTCGCATCGGTTTCATGATCCACATTGTTCTTGATCAACGAAACCGTGTCGGCCAGACCCAGGTCCTGAACCGCATCCTGCAGCAACTGATCTCCGGCGCGATCGGCGGCCACCACATCACTAAGCGATTCACACTCCGGTGAAGCCCACTCCAGATGTCCCATGTCGAGATACATGCGCCCGGCGTTGGTGAGAAATCCTCCATTGCCCGGCGGTTCATCGTGTCCCCGGTGATGTAGATCGAGGACCCCACGCTGTTGGACATGAAAGAGGTGATCCCGAATCTTGTGAGCAAACCAGGTGGGAGAATGGTCAGGCCGCTCCTGGTTCACCAACAGTCCGTATTCGGTTTCGAGTCCGAAAATACGGTTCAACATCTCAGCTCACCACGATGGATTGAAGCGATTTCGGGAGGAGGCGTGAGAGCTCCGCCGGCTTGAGCGACCGATACTTGGAAGTGCCGGGAGCCTGACGATCAAGGACCGCACATTCGATGGTCCGTCCGCCTGCAATGCCACTCACGTGCGCCATCAGAGCATCGGCACTTGGAATCGCAGCCGCCGCTAATCCTGCTCCGCTTGCCGGAGGCTGGGCCTCAGCCTGTTGATCCGTCTCTTCCTGTTGATG
>JBBRRN010000232.1:0-6046 GCA_038200685.1 Nitrospirales bacterium | reverse complement strand
GCGAGAACGAAGCTGGCGGACTTTTTCAGCATCCTGTTAGTACTCATGAGGGAGAGCATATCATCGGAATAGAGGGGCGGCTCAGACATTCTCGAAATCTAATCGATTGAGAAGGGAAGGAGGGGCAGGTCTAAGAAGCTTCAAAAACCACCACGCGCACGTGCATCGAGCCTTAGCAGGGTTGTCCATTAAAGGTACAGGGCTTATAGCGCAAAATATCGAACTCGATATGTTCTTGGTAGACCCGTTCGTTGCCGTTCACACCATCCTGCTCCGGATCGTTATACATGGTGTGGTTCCACCAGTAAAACAAGGGATAGTCCTCCGTTCGGTAGACAGGATTGCCGTAGCTGCTACGCGAATAGTCCTCGACTACACGGCCCGTCACGTAATCGACTTGGCCATTACCTTTGAGTGAATACAACATTAAGAACAATCGTGCCTCGTGATCGTAGAGCTCATCGATTCTCGTCGCGAGGTCAGGTTCGAGCGGAAGAATCTCCTTTGTCCACCCGCCGGATACAGGGAGGAGAAAAAGCAAAACCAAGAAGATGGAAGCCCCCAACTGCGACGGTGTCACAAGAGTATCTCATCTATGGGGTGGGCAGGCCGACGAACTGTACCATGGTCTTCCAAGGCCTTCAACCCAGGATAGTACGCGACGTGAAGAGTGGAAATTTAGAATTTGATCGGACAGATGGCGTCAGAGCCACCCGCATGTTCCAACCCGAAGAGGTGTTCCTCCGGCCTCACCGTTTTCGATAAGAGGCCCGAGCCGGCTTGGCCTTCAAAGCGGATGATGTCTTCCGCAACGTGCGGGCCGAGCGGGTGGAGTTCCGCTTGATAGAGGGGGTACGTTTCTTCGCACGCTTGCGTACTAACGCTCTGCCACGCACGAGCCTTGGTGCGGCCGGTTCGGTCAATACACGTTGCGCAATTGAGTAGAGCTTCTTCCGCTCATCCAGTCCTCGGTTGCCACCATTGACCCTATAGCTAATGTACTCCACGGGCGATAGGTCAAGCACGGCTCCCTTGTGCTTCTTCTTCAGGACATCCGAGTCGGCGTGGTTCGCAATGTCGTTCACTCCACGCATCTTCCAGTACTCGCAGGCACTCCAGACTGCGTACTCCGGTTGCTCAAGCAATTCCGGGGTGTCGACGAACATATCTCGGCGGCTCTTCTTGATGCCCAACTCTAAATAATTAGCTCTGCCAGTGGTTTGGAAAATCCCACGACCTTTGAAGCGTACGCCGTCGCCCGGTTGGGTATTGCCCAAGTCTTGGCGGCCTTCGTAGGCATTTCCCGACGCATACTCGCGGAGCGTCTTGAAGTGATCGGTCTCGTGGCAGGCCTGAGCCAAGAAGTGGCAGTATTCTTGCTGCAAGTCGATTTCGTATAGCGGGCAGAGACGATTGAGCCATTCGACCAGGTCTGGCATGAGCGGGGTGGTCCAACCGGCAATGGCCGCGAGGTGTTCGACGGTAATGGTGAGCGACATGAAGCTCCTCCCCAGAGGCCTAATCAGTCGCTAGGCAGTGACAACCTATGCTGTTTCTTCCAGTTGTTCAAGACCGCTTCACGCCTTAGCCCTCATTGTTCATGACGGTTCGTCGCGAAATCGCTGAGTCGCGTCGTGAGACCTGCGCGCGGAGCCGTGAGGACCCGACGCGTACTCGTGCAGTACGTTGAGAGTCCGAGGGACGAGCCCGCAGGCCGAAGGCCCGTCGCAACAGCGGATCGGCGATTGCTGCAGAAGCGCTCATGAATAATGCGGGTTAGGACAGAGCGTTTCGATCCAGTCAATCATCAGTACACTCAAATTCACAAAGAAATGAAGGTGACCATCAGAAACACTAGCGGAGACAATCGGAGAATTTATCGATGCATCAGTGTGTGCGTCAAGCTGGGTTCGATGTTCCATCGCTCAAAGTATGACGGCAGTCGCTGAACGATTGTGCTGAGGCGATGGCCCGCATCTTTTCGAAGTCATGTGAACAAGTAGCGCGCTAAGTGCGAATGTCCGCTCTGCGGGAATAGCAGCTACGCCCGCTTTTTGCTGATAGCGGCATCGCAAGACAATCGATCACATGGAGCCCCACGGCTTTACAGCCGTGGCTTTCTGCGTAGGCAGGCGGAGAACTCGCCGGAGATCCTTGCTCCTGTCGCAAAGATCTCCCTATAATGCCCCGCTATGATGAAACGCGCCTCTCTCCATACACTCGGCTGCCGACTGAACCAAGCAGAAACAGCGGTGCTCTCAGCTCGCTTGCAACGCGATGGCTATCGCGTCGTCGAGTTCGGTGAGCCGACCGATTTGCTCGTCGTGAATACGTGCTCCGTGACAGAGGAGGCAGAACGTACGTGTCGCTACGTCATCCGCAAGACGTTGAAACATTCCCCCGATGCCTTTGTGGCGGTAACCGGCTGTTACGCCCAGACCGGCGTTCACGAGTTGCGCACCATTCCAGGAATCGATCTTATCGTCGGCAATCAATTCAAATGGGATTTGCCCTCATTTCTTCCAGCTCCCCATTCTCTAAAGAAACAGCCGGCACCGGAAGTCCTTCATACCCGAACTATCGACCGGGAGGATTTCTCCCTGCCGGAATATGGCGAACCGGACTCCACCAGAGCACTGCTCAAAATCCAGGACGGCTGTAACGTGATGTGCAGCTTCTGTCTCATCCCCTTCGCTCGCGGGCATGAACGGAGTCGCCTCCTGGATGATGTGATCCAAGAAGCCAGGATACTTGCAGCAGGAGGCTACAGGGAAATTGTGCTGACTGGTGTCAACGTTGGGCAGTATCGCCAGGGCGATCTCGATCTGGTCGGGTTGATCGCAGAATTGGAGGAGGTTGAAGGACTCGAGCGAATCAGAATTTCCTCCATTGAACCAACGACGATCACGGACGCCCTCCTAGATTGGATGGCATCATCCTCATCGAAGCTCTGCCCCTATCTCCATATTCCCCTGCAGAGTGGAGCCGATACCATCTTGTCGGCCATGAATCGCCCATACAACGTGGAAGAGTATGTCCATCTGATCCAGCGAGCGGTCGCGATGATTCCTCGCCTTGGGCTAGGGACCGATCTGATGGTGGGGTTTCCCGGCGAAACCGATGATGCATTCGAGCACACCCTGCGCATTGCGCGAGAACTCCCATTTTCCTACTTCCATGTCTTTACCTATTCGCCACGGCCCGGCACAGTGGCGATAAAATTGCCAGACCAGGTGCCGATTGCAGTCGCTCGGGAACGTGCGAAAATACTCTCCGAACTGTCCCGCCTCAAACGCCTGGCTTTTGCGGAACAGTATATCGGCTCTACCGTACCCGTTCTCTTTGAGTCAGGAGTCATGGACGGCTTCCGATTGGGGGTGACAGCAAACTTTTTGAAAGTAGGCGTGTCATCGAATATCGATCTCACCAATGACCTGAGGGAAGTTCGGGTAATCGGAGCATCGGATCGTTGGGCGATGGGTCAGCTGACAGAGGGCCGTCAGCCCATGCAAGGGGTGCCTGTTCTATGACGACTAGATCCACACCGGCTCAGGTGCATCTTGAAACCTTTGGCTGTCAGATGAACGAGTATGACTCGGAACTCGTTCGCTCACTCATGAAACAGGATGGATTTGTGTTTACCGACGAGCGTGAGCGAGCAGATGTGATTCTGATGAACACCTGCGCAATTCGCGAGAATGCTCACAATAAGGTCTATAAACACTTATCTGAGCTGAAGAAACTCAAGCGACAGCGCCCGTTGGTCGTCGGCGTCCTCGGCTGTATGGCGCAAAACCTGAAAGAGGAACTGACGGATATCCAACCGCTGGTCGATGTGCTCGCAGGCCCCGATGCCTATCGCCAGCTACCGATGCTGATTCGCAACGCGATGCACTCGCAAGAAGAGGGGCTGGATCAGAAAGGACTCGCGGTCGACCTATCGGAATATGAAACCTATCACGATGTGGCGCCTGACCGAACCGACGGGGTGAATGCCTGGATCGCCGTCATGCGAGGCTGCGACAACTTCTGCAGCTTTTGCGTAGTTCCCTACACTCGAGGGCGTGAACGTTCTCGCGACCCAGAGGGGATTGTTCAGGAGGCCCATCGGATCGCTGAACAAGGCTTCAAGCAGATTACACTCCTGGGGCAGAACGTCAATTCCTACCGGTTCGGCGACTGGGATTTTGCGCAATTGATCACGGCCGTGGCGGATGTACCAGGCATCCAACGTGTGCGGTTTACCTCCCCTCATCCAAAAGACTTTCCGCTCCCGTTGCTCGAAGCCGTGGCGGCGCACCCCAATATCTGCAAGCAGATTCATTTACCGCTTCAATCCGGCAGCGACCGCATTCTCGGCTTGATGAATCGCACCTATACCAACAAAGAGTATCGTGCCTTGGTCGAGCGTATCCGCGCCATGCGGTCTGACATCGTGCTCAGCACCGATATTATTGTTGGGTTCTGTGGGGAGAGCGATGCGGATTTTTCCGAGACCTACCGGCTTGTTGAGGAAATACGGTTTCACTCAGCATTTATCTTTAAATACTCTGAGCGAAAGCACACCATTGCGGCACGGAAGTTTCCGGACGATGTGTCCGAACCCGTGAAGACCGAACGAGTCACGCGACTCTTCGACCTGCAGCGAAACATCTCCTACGAGCGCAACCGGGAATATGTGAAGACAACCATTCCCGTCCTGGTCGAAGGGGACGCGAAGCGATCCTCCGCGCAAGGAATGGGGAAATCGGACGGCAACGTCACCGTCATTTGGGACAAGCGTACGATATCCTCTCGACCGGGAGACATGGTTTCCCTTGCCATCTACGATGCATCTTCCACAACCTTGTATGCAGAAGGTCCGCAGATGAAGTAACTTGTTGGACTCCATCCGACTTCTCCATGGACATTTCTGTAGAAGACGCTCTAAAACGAACACCGGCGCACAAGTTCTGTTGGTGAACCCCCTTCCTCCTCACAGCACTCAAGAAATACTGTGAGGGCACCATCCGTATAATCATCCATTGAGGAACAGGTGGTTTCCACGCAACGTTCAAAAAATAACCCAGTGAATCATGCGACTAATCACAACATTATCATGCACATAGGCTCAGCTACTTCCTGTTCAATGTCATCCACACGTAACAGGTAATCATTCCTCTCCTCTTCTAGATTTTGCTTTTGTACATCGCGGAGTTGCTCCATCTCTCCAAAGGCATAGTCCTTGCTATCCAAATGGATCGCAACTACGTACCCGCACACTTTCACTCTTGGAGACAGGCATGATCGAGAAGCAAGAGTCCTGCGTAAAAGAAAAAGCCGCTCCCTCCATAAGTCTAGAAACCCTCATTGCGTTGGGAATCTTCGGATGGATTGCACTGAGCATGGCACTGATGGGCCTGGGAATCTGGTAATCCCCGGCACACCGACAGGGCTCCTTGCCACGGATAATCACCCATACGTCTATCCTGAAAGAAGGAATGTCGAGATGAAGAGCTACTTCCCGCTCATGAATGCGCAATGCCCGCTTATTCAGAGCGTAGTTGGAATCGCCGCCTGTGCCCTTATCATCAGCGGTTGCGCCGGTGGAACAGAAACAACACTCGATCACAATACGAAAGGCACCGTCTACTTGGAAGAAGTGTCCAGTTGGACGTTTGAAGCCGGCCATCCAGCTGTCATCGACCAACTGACCATGGCAAAGGTGGTGAAAGGGTTATATCGCAATGACGACATGAGCGGATCTTCGAGAATGCCCGCTGGTGGCAGCAAGCCGATGAGAATTTTCAGCGATGAGGATACAGAGTTTCTCTCCCCCCTGCTCGCACAAGGCTTATCTAAAGCGAAACCTGAACAGCTTGTTGGGTTCCGCCTATCCTCATCGGCAGGGTCAGGCTCTGAACCCATCACGGGCAGTATTTACGTGAAGAAGGGGTCCATCTACGTGACCATTGAGGAAGGCCCAGCTCCGACGGGTTTTATCCCTGAGGCGACGGCACACCTCGAACCGGCTCCGGCCTATATCGCCGGCGATGCGCTCGGCGCG
>JBBRRN010000231.1:0-6071 GCA_038200685.1 Nitrospirales bacterium | reverse complement strand
TATCTCGTCGCCGATCTCCTGACGGCGAAAAAGATCGAGGAATCCCTCGAACTCGCATGGACTGCCAAGGAAGCCATGGTCACCAACCTGAACGGCCACTATGACTTGGTGGACCATGGGGTGAAGACGGCGCCCTTCTATGTGCTCCGCTTCACCAGTATGCCCAGCATCCTAGCTGAAATTGCCTATATCTCGAACTCTGGTGAAGAAGAACTGCTCCGAACCAGTCGTTTCACCACCCTCGTGGCAGAAGCACTGATGGAAGGCGTCAAATCCTTCCTCGCAACGCGATGACCTCCGCGCCTGTTCGACCCCGCACGCCGATGCCTACAGTCAAACTAGTCTTAGAGTACGACGGGACCTCCTACGCAGGGTGGCAACGCCAACCCGATCACCTCACAATCCAAGAAGCCATCGAACGAGCCATCCAGCAGGTCAGCCAAACCACGGTATCCGTTATCGGCGCAGGACGCACAGACTCCGGCGTGCACGCGCGCGGACAAGTGGCGAGTTTTCGCACAGAGCATGATTGGCCTGCATCGAGTTGGATGCGGGCGCTCAATGCTGTGCTGCCGAAAGACATTGCCGTTCGTTCCTCCACCCTCATGGACGACCGCTTCCATGCCCAACATGATGCGCAAGGCAAACTCTACACCTATCGAATCCTCCACCGTCCGGCCCGCCCCACCATCGATCGCGCGTTCGTCTGGCACATCTACAAGCCCCTGAATGACGCGGCCATGCAACAGGCAACAGCGACGCTGATTGGGTTACAGGACTTTTCCTCGTTCGAGGGAAGTCTCACGGACAACACCAATCCCATTTGTAATCTTCAACGGCTTGCGGTTATCCGTCAGGACGACCAGATCTTCATTGAGGCCTACGCCGACCGGTTTCTCAAGCACATGGTCCGCGCGATCGTGGGAACGGTAGTTGAAGTGGGATTGGGCAAACGGCCTCCTGATAGTCTCACAGAGGTCTTGCGGGCCCGGGATCGGTCCGCAGCAGGCCGGACCGCCCCTCCTCAGGGACTTTGTCTCATGCGCGTGGATTACGGCCAACAGAGTACCGAAGACACCTAAGTTTTCCGGGGACAGACCGGAAGAAGTTTGCTATATTTAGAATGTTCTTCTACCCCTCACTCTCACCAAAGGAGATGCATATGACGAAGACAGCCGGCATCATGGCGGTATCCTTCTTTGCGCTCGGCCTCTGTGTCGCGCCGTTTGCCATGGCGGTACCGGCTCAACAAAACAAGATGAAGACCTGCAACGCAGAAGCCAATGCCAAAGGATTGGGTGAAGGGAAAGGGGATGAACGAAAGGCGTTTATGAAAACATGCCTCTCCGCGAAGCCGGAGAAGACCGTGAAGGCTGCAGCTGAGGGTCAGCAGAACAAGATGAAAATGTGTAACAAAGAAGCCGGTGTAAAGAAACTCAAAGGCGATGAACGGAAGACGTTTATGAGCACCTGCCTCTCCAGCTAGAATTCTCGCCCCTCGGCCCGCTTGGGCCGCGGGGCACATTCCCATATCCTACCCTCACCCCAAACAAACCATACAGCAGCTCTCTCACATAACCAGATGTGGGACTGCATGGACATGCCCCTCTTCATAAGCTGATTGGATGACAAGATGCGGCCATGGGTATGAGTCAAGATTCTGAAGGCTCTCAGAATCTTGACCGCGAGGTCTGCGTGAAAGTGGCTGAAGAGGGTGATTCCAGGAGGAGCAAAGGTCGGAAAGCAAATACAATCATGAACCGAATGTGGAAGAGTTGAAATCAGCGGGATGAATCAGCTCAGTCCGCATAAACCAAGTGAGAATCGAACCCGACCTCCCCTATCGGACCGGCAGCCTGGGCACCTCATGCCAATAAACGACTCCCGATCCCATTTCTTGTCCCGACGCCCTCGCTATCGAGGTATACCGTGATCCCGCGCTCGATCCGCTGCCCACGCCGTGGCGCCATCTCCTCCATGATCAACTCTCCCTGTGATGATGGGCCGTCAACCCAGTCTTCCGCCCCACTGCATCATAGAGGTCGCCGCCGCTTCCGCCTTCGGCATTTCTTCTAAATATCGCGCGCATTCATCGGTCACCACACGCCAAGGAACTTGTAAAGATAAGAAACCCCACCGACCAGGCACCCCACTCCGACTACGAGCCACAAGGTAAAGAACCAGGGAATAGCAAGTAACTTCTCAGGTAAATATCTTGTGAATAAATCACCAAGAAGAGAGAAAGAATGGTTGCGCTCCCTAATACGATTGTCTGGGTCAAAATTTCGTCTTGACTAGTCATCGCTTCATCTCTCCCATCGAGTTGATCCGTTCCAGCACAAGTCTTCCGCCCCCGTACTGGATCACACGACTTCCGCACGTGTCGAACCTTGCGCCCCTCCGTCCCCTGTGTTACACTCTTCCCACCGCGACGCCGCAGGGACCGGCTGATCGCCGCCTCTACCGAGCAGCCAAACGTTAAGGCTCTGCCATGCGCATGAGTTGCCAACTGTATGTTCTCGGAACGTCGCACGACTTGCAGTGTGACAGCGCTAAATGCTTGCCCACCCAAATTTCCGCCTTTCGAGGAGAACTGCGAAAGATCATCGAGACACATCACATACGGTGTGTCGCCGAGGAAATGGACGCCGAGGGATTGTGTCAATACAACGTTGACTCAACAATTGCTCAGCCGTTGGCGTTATCACTCCACATACAGCACCACAACGGAGATCTCACAAGCGAGCAGCGCCGTCTCTTCTCACTGGATCAGTTCGCATTGGCGAATGCGTTCAACCGCGGAAGAAAGTTCAACCAGGGTTTCAATAGAATTCTCAGCGAGGTGAGAGAGCGCTGCTGGGTGGCCCGCATTCTTGCCAAGAAACAATGGCCGACGCTCCTGATTTGTGGTGCTAACCACAGCCAAAACATAGCGAAATTGTGGCGTCGCTTCGGCTTAAAGGTAGTCATCTTGCACAGCGACTATGCCCCCTCGACAGAAGCACCGGTGCCTCCCGCCTAACGCATAGCGGGACCTTCCTTAGACTGCTTTGGTCGTCCGTCGAACTTGATCGACTGCACCACGCGACTTCCGCCGCCGCGATGAATCCACCGCGCCTCGAGTACTCATGTGGGATTAAGCTGAAGTGGCCCGGATTTGACAGACACCTTTGAACGGGGACAGGATTCCCCCCAGGAGGTGTCCGATGGGTACACGCAAACAATTCACGCCAGAGTTCAAACGTGAGGCGGTCCAGTTGTAAGAGAGTGTGAGCCGTCCTGGCTCGCCATTGCCTGCGAGCTCGGGATCGCCCGGAATTAACTCTACCAGTGGCAGACGGAACTACAGTCCAAGCGGGGGCAGTCCAATCGGGAGTCAGGTCTTGTAATAATATAAAATCCCTTGCGAGGATACCGCCAGGGAATCCGCCTGATAGCAGATTGTACAGACCTCCCACACGAATGCGACAAGAACGTGCCAGTCGGCCATTCAGAATAGGCAGGAGTAGCGACGCCAATATGCCGAACTGAATACGTGTGTCGAAGATGAGAGAGTTTGGGGTTAGAACAGGCGGGGGGAATCCTGACTCTCCAGCTTCTTGCGCAGCTCGATCAACTCCTGCTCGAGCGCCAAGAGCCGGTCACTGATTGGGTCGGGTAGATTGCTGTGGTCCATGGTGGCGTCGGGAAGCCGCTCGCCCTGAGTTTTTATCACGCGGGCCGGGACGCCGATGACGGTGGAATTGGCGGCAACAGGCTTGAGCACAACCGAATTGGCGCCGATCTTCACATTGTCGCCGATCGTGATTCCGCCGAGGATCTTGGCCCCGGCCCCGACGACCACGTGATTGCCGAGCGTGGGGTGGCGCTTCCCTCGCTCTTTCCCTGTCCCTCCAAGTGTCACACCCTGAAAGAGCGTCACATAATCTCCGATCTCTGCTGTCTCGCCAATCACGACCCCCATGCCATGGTCGATGAAGAACCCGGTCCCGATCTTTGCCGAGGGATGAATTTCAATGCCGGTAAACCAGCGAGCCATCTGAGAAATAGCCCGAGGAACGAACGGCACGTTATAGGACTTCAACCAGTGGGAAATGCGGTAGGCCAGCAGCGCATGAAAGCCTGCATAGGTCAGCACGACTTCAAGCCAGCTGGTCGCCGCCGGGTCTCGGTCGAAGACCGCGCGGAGATCTTTTTGAATGGCTTTCAGAACCATGATGGAAATATCTTACGCTGGCTGAGGCCGTTCGATCAAACAGACCGCCTGGGCAGCGATCCCTTCCTCCCGCCCGATCATACCGATTCCCTCTCCACTCTTCACCTTAACATTGACGAGGTCAGGATCAACCCCGAGCACCTGCGCCATCTGCTTCTGCATGGCGGCCAAGTGCGCACTGAGCCGGGGGGCCTGCGCGATAATGACCGAATCGACGTTCACGATGCGGTACCCCTTTGCCCGCATCTTCCCAACAACATCCTCCAGCAGTTTCAGGCTCGAAATATCTTTGAACCGCTGATCGGAACTAGGATAGTGCCTGCCTAAGTCTCCTTCACCCATCGCGCCGAGCAGCGCATCGCAGAGGGCGTGGACCAACGCATCGGCGTCGGAATGTCCCAACAGGCCCTTACTGTGGGGCACCTCGATTCCTCCGAGAATCAGCTTTCGCCCTGGCCCTAACGGATGGATGTCATAACCGCAGCCCACTCGCATCGCCATAGACTCTCCTCGCCATTCTTCACGCGTCGTTTGTCAGCTAGACATACGGGGCCGGCGCGACTGGCTCCTTCTGCCTTTTGGACTCTTCTCGCCCGATTCGCGCCCCTTCATCCGCGACACCAGAATGGCCTCGCCAATCACGATGTCTTCAGGCCTCGTCACTTTGATGTTCTCCCCACTCCCCTCCACGACGGACACCGGATGCCCCAGCCATTCCACCAGGGAAGCGTCGTCGGTGGCTCGAATTCCTTCGGCATGCGCTTTCGTGTGAGCGGCCTTAATCCAGTCCCGTCGAAAGGCTTGAGGAGTTTGAGCGAGCCACAAGGGCGCGCGATCGACCGTTCGCTCGATCGTCCCATCCACGCGTACCTGCTTCACCGTATCCCGCATCGGAAGAGCAATAATCGCCGCGCCCTCCTTCTTCGCCGCCGCCACAACCTCAGCTATCATCTGAAGTGTCATAAATGGCCGTACGGCGTCATGGATGAGCACAATCTCTGTTTCTGAATGGACCTGTGCGAGCGCATATCTCACGGAGTCTTGGCGCTCAACGCCACCGGCCACCACCTTTGTGACTTTGGTCAATCGATGCCGCAAGACAATCTCCTTCTCACAGTACTCGACGTCTGTATGCGGAACCGCAAGCACAATCTGATCGACGACGGGAGCGGCTTGCAATGTCCGTAATGATTGCACGATAAGCGGCTCCCCACCTAACGAGAGAAACTGTTTGGGAATAGAGCCTCCCATCCGAAGCCCACGTCCGGCAGCCGGCACGAGCGCCACGACCAACGGGATTTGATGGGAAGCCGGTTCGACGCGGGGTGAGCGAGTCGTGGTCATAAGCAAGACCGTCTGTCTGCATGCAGGCCCGCATCGGTAGGGAACATCGTATGGGGCCAAAAACGAAGCTGAGGGCCGCGGATTGATCGAGGCAGCAAAATGATATCCCCGCTCAGGTTCTTCGCCACACGCGAGGCGTTCTCCTGTTGCGCCACACGTGCCTGCCTCGATCCTACCGGCTCATGATTCATGCGGGTTTCTGCTGCGCAGTCACCTGGCTATGGCCGCAGTGTGAGATAGATCGCCTGCCCCTTCCGTTTGAGCAGCAAGAGAACCGCTTGATCCTTGACAAGACTGGACGCGGCTCGTTCGTAGGACTTGAGCGAGGTCACCGTCTTGCGATTGACTTCGAGAATAATATCGCCTTCGCGCACACCCATTTCTTCCGCCGTGCTTCCCGACTTGATCCCCACCACGACCACACCACGCTCGCTCGCCTTCACTCCATACCGGGACGCGAGTTCATCATTGAGCTCACGGACATCAAGATCCGAGAGAATCCCTGTGGGTA
>JBBRRN010000230.1:0-6095 GCA_038200685.1 Nitrospirales bacterium | reverse complement strand
GCTCAAGCGTGTAACTTCCCGCCAGTAGACGCCGAAGACATAACATGCAAGCCACATCATCCAGTAGAAATACCGCTTGAGCTCCGCCTTGGGAGCCAAGTTAGCCAGGTCACGATCGCGCGTATTCCAAAGCCACCCAAAGATCACGGACGCGTTGATGATGTTTGAAATCACGTTAAACTTCCACAGGCCCATCCAGACAATTTCGAACTCCGGGGTCATGGAGTCCAAGCCGTGGGAGTACCCAAAGACGCGCTGAAAGCAGACTTCGGACCCCACCGCAAACAAGATTGCAAACTAGCCGATCTTGACGGGCCTGGAATCGTACCAGAGGACATGTCGTACCCCGCGCCCCCCATGTTGATGTACTAGCCATGTTCCTTACCTCCTTACAGGCACTCGAGAAATAACCTTGTGAGTTGGTACTGAAGACCCGTGCGAGGGTGGGATCAATGACGACTCGTCAGAGGAGACATGACTCTTCTATTGAAGCTGCTGGTGTTCACCATGCCAGCCCAGGCACCCCCACGGCTGATCGGTATGTTATGGATCTTGCCGCCGCGGCAAGATGAGAGCCGCTGGAGAACCGGTTAGTGTAGCGTTACCCTATAACCCCTCTTGAACGAATGTCACCAAGCCTAACTCCATATTTTCTCGGGCATGTACACGCATACCCTGTGCCAGCTTCACACAGGCTCCGACACAGAATGAGGGAAAGACAAGATAAGTACCCTGGGAGAAAAACATCATGGGCGACTGCCGCAGAAAGTCGCCTATGGGTGATGTGTAAGACGGCGACTCGCTGCTCAATCCTCTCGGCCAGCCAAGCCTAACCCGCATTATTCATGAGCAGCCTCTGCGCAATCGCCAATCCATGACTTAACCGAGACTGGCAAGAAGGCGCGACTGCGTGATTTCGCAACACACCATCATGAATAATGCGGGCTCGCTCAGTGCTGCATCCCTTTCTCAAAGAATAATCCGCGGTTGATGTCGCCAATACTGACCATCCCGACAATCCTGCCCTTGTCGACGACGGGGATGCGCCGGAAATTCTTGAGGCCCATGTACGAAGCCGCTTCCAAAATAGGATCGTGGGGCGCGACCGTCATTGGATTCTTGCTCATGATGTCTTCGACTTTCCCACCAAGCACCTCGGGATACCCCTCTTCCATCTCGACAAAGCTCCGGCTGTGTACGTTGTCATGAATATAGTCGCCATAGTTAGGATAGAGCGGTATCAAGACGTCTCGCAACGTGATCATTCCAACAAGCTGATTGTCTCCCTCGACCACAGGAAGGGACCCACAGTGGCGGTTCATCATTTTCATCACGGCCGACCGAATCGTATCTGTCTTCTGAACCATGACGATACCGGTTGACATGACTTCTTGGACAAGCATGATCACCTCCTCTGGTAAATGAGAGCGGGAATACCTCCCTCCAGTCAAACCCTGGTGGCGTTAGCACAAACAACGCCACGGGCACCCATCAAGGGAAGGAGGAAGTGAGAACCCTTGTGATGCCCGTGGTGGGCGCTTGGGGCGCCGACGATCATTATGTGGTGTGGTATCGGAGAGATCCGCGCGCGATTGAAGATCTTGAACCTGCTCGACGCGGACCATATGACTCGCCTTATGCGGTGGAGCCTCGTGTGTCAGCGTTCTATCTCTCGATCGGTCGAGCCTTGTTGTGTAATTCCCGTACATGGGAAAGATGTGACCGTCGAAGATGGCACTGACCGTCCAGCCAAACCGCCCGTCTTCAATCCGCCGGACCATTCTGATCCGGTGGACCAAGGTCTTCCATCAGCGACCTCCTCTCTGAGGGTGAGAGCACAGTCGTATTCTTCATACTCCCGCTTCCAACTTCATGTCAATGGGGAACGTCCTTCTCGGATTTAGACACGTTGACCAGGTTCGCCGCGGGGCGTAGACTGAATGCCTTGGCAGTAACCACCTTTTCTTCCTGCAGGTGGCAACATGGTCCTCCGTGGAGCACAAATCCACCGGCGTGGCCAGGTCAAGTGTAGCCTCTTCTCTACTCAATCTCTTCCTCACGATCTAGCCCGGTTATACGGTCGAATGCTTCCGCTCACGCCAGCTGACCTCGGCGGCGCAGCAGACCCGTGCCTCGATGCGCTGACGAGCCTCACGCAGGAGAAGCCGGAACAAAGTTCCGATGAACAGGGTCATCAGGAGGCGGCCTTGAAACAAGACGTTGACCGACCGACAGCGAGCTCGAGATCGCCACAGAAGCACTCATGCATCATGTGCGAGAAGACCTGCTGTCACACCTACGTGTTCCGAATCCCTGATGGAGGACCCTATGGCCTGTGAACGTTGCGGGGGAATGAGCATCGCCGCACATTTCGAGGGGGACCGTGCTTCGGAGTATGACGGGTGGAAGTGTCTCATCTGTGGCAATATTACCGATCCACTTATCATCACGAATAGGGACGCGCAAGCGCGTGGAGCCATCGAACCGATGACTTCGATCAGAATGCGATCTGCGCGTGGCGCAGTCAGTCCAGGCAGGCACACAGGTACAGCTCGGTCATAAGCCTACGTTGATGCATAAGGAGATCGCTCAGACTCATGGATCCCTTCTGTCCACAAGGAGGTGCCGTCATGAAGACCTCGCTCATCATATGGATCAGCTCCTTCATTGTAGCTCTTGTTGTGTCTGTCGCACTTGCCAATCCGGATATGCTGCCCAAACATCCTGGTTATCCGATGGGAAAGTCGGTGGATCCTGTGAAAGGACAGCCCCTCGCCAACGATCCGGGCCAGACGAACGCCTCGGGCGAGAACGCGCTGGCTGAATCGGCGACATTCGACGATGCTCACTCGTCTCAGCAACTTTCAATCAATCAGAACGACCAACGGTTGCTTCAAAAGCCGGGAGCGGGAATTCTTCCAACGGTTCAAGGGCCGAACATCAAAATTGAACCGCCTGTGAAGGAAGCCACGAAGATCAACGCGTCCCCGCAGTGACGTCGGATCATGACGAACACATCGGCTCAGGCCGGCCTCTCGTTTCCATCGAAACCAGGGACCGCACCCGATTGACACCCTGAACTCATCGGACTTCTCGACAGCATATAGCGCGGCGGCTCAAGCGAGGAGCGTGATCTGTTTGATTGGAGTGATGACGACGTCCCCTGTGCGTCTACGTCCAATCAGACAAGCGAATCGCACCTTCGAGGACAGGACGTGGAAGCATCTCTCATTGTCCTGATTCCCTCCAGCCCGCCACGGCCTTGCCGTTCTCGCTCTTGACCAGCGCGGCAGCTGAGGCGTACAGTAATAAACAGTTCACGAGCCGCCTCATTCTGGGAGGTGGTAGCCATGATCCTCCGTGGAGTACAGATCCATCGGGATGGACATGGCAAGTGCGGTCTCCTCCCCAATCCAACTCTTTCAAGCAATACAGCACAGTTACCGTCCTCCGGTGTCCTTGCGAACACCCGGATGAGCCTCGGCGACTCTGTTGTCTCTCATCGCCCCTTCACACCGGGAGGTACAGCATATGTCCAACTCTAAGGACCGGAAACCATTTCATGTGACTCGAGCAAGATGTCGCGTGCTGTACGTGCCTCGCGCGTGATTCCCGCTGTCGAAAGGAGGTCGTTATGTCGCACCGCTACAACACCATCGATATCATCGTGGGGCTCGGCATGTGTGCGATTGTCTTCGGAGCCTTGCTGGTCTTTTTTGCTGCGAACGGCACCTATCAGATCGCCACCCCACAGCCCATCTCGATTGAACAACCTGTCGGCATTGAGTTCGGGATGGCCACGCTCCAGCCGGCCCTGGGTCAAGCCATTGTCGACCAGGCGCTCCTCCAACGCCGGACCAATCAGCTCATAGCCCAATCTGTATCCGAATGGAACCGGGCGACACTCGCTCACCAAGAATTCCAATCGCTCCCGGGCGGTCCCTTGGGAGCTGTCATGCTCCAGGCTACGACAGTCCCAGCCGACCATATGGCCCGGGTCCAGTACGTCATGGGGCGGGCGATTGTGAATTTCACCGCACGCGGCATTCGAAGTGGAGTGTTGTCGGCTGATCAATATCTTTCTGAATACAACACGAACATGATTCGCATAACTGAAGCCTGGGAACAGCGTCTGGACCAGGAGTTCGCCTCGACGTGGCAAGCGACTCTAGGGCGCGGGATTGTGGATGCCATTCAGCACTACACCGACCGGGCTGGCGCGATCCAGGAGCGAGTGGGGACAGCTCTTGTGCATATGGTGCAGGCCCAAACAGGATCGGAAGAAGTCCGGGGTGCACAACAAGAGCAACTGGCGAGCCTCGTGGTGGCTGCCATTCGAACTGAGGCACTGGCGGATCGCTTGACCCTGCTGGCAGCCATCGAGTCTTTTCCTGAAGACACAGCGGTCGCCTCCACTGAGCCGGCGTCCTGGCCTGAAATTCCAATGGGCTACCTGATTGTTGCCGGCCTTATGCTGGTGACCGTCTTCTTTGGGGGACTTTCGCTGACTGCTCGGAGCAGAGAAACCAAAGCACTCGCCGAGATGGAACACCAGGCAGCCAAGTGGGTGTATCGCCTGGCGGCGTGACGGCGTACGAGAAAAGGACTCGCGTGATTCACACGCGAGTGAGTGACCTATGTCATGGGTATATTGGGGAATCGTGATAGGTTTCGTGGCAATGGTGGCGACCGTTTTCGAATGTGTCGGTATATTGTACTCCAACCCGAAGGAGTCGCCAAAGAAACCGAACGGCAAGATCCATGAGCCTGGAGAGGCAGTCACGCACGCCTCAGCCGACCATCGTCGCGCTGCATAGGTGCGTGACAGGCCTAGACGAGTCTCGTGTTGATACAAGCGCGGCGTCCTATAGTCGAGATATCGGTCTCGGAAGGATGGGTGGGTGTGCTTGTGTGACTAATACGTGATTGATGGCAGGGGAAGCGAGTCCGAGAAGAGACGGATTTCCGCAGCTCGTGAGAATGGCCGGTCTGCCGGGGCCATTGTAAGTGAGAGAAGGACCAGACGCGCAACCTAATCGTAGTCTTGCTCAGGATGTTTCCATCATCCTTTGGACGACACATTGCAGATCCTCCCTTCCTCCAGCTTAAGAAGCGCCTGCCGAACGCCCACGCCCAACACATCGCATATCAGTGACGGATTTTCCGACATGCGCTTGAACTCGTCGATCTCGCCGATACGGTCTCGGTCCGCTTCACATCATGGGCTCAATTCCACGCTAGCTTCATGACGGTGTTCTCAACATCCTTGAGAACTTTCTTGTCGTGGCCCTACCAGGTCACCTGACCATCGAGTGTCGTTTTGATATCGGTCGACATGGAATCACCAACAGCACACAGGGGGAAAAACCCGGCGCTCTATTATCCTTGGTCATGGAAATAATGCAGCGCTGAATGTACTCCTCACAGATCAAGGATACAGAAATCCTTTGTTAGGCCGCAAATATATTGATCGAGACTTGTGATGAAATCCTGCGATGCTCTCTGATTTTTTCCGCAGAATTACTGAGCCGACCATCAAATAGTGCGTAGCGTGAGCTCAATAATCGCCTGTGTTGCCTGTAGAAATGCACTTTCAGAGAAGTTATACGCGCACACTTTGGCGGTCTCATCAGTAACAGAGGTGATCTGATTTGTGCGAAGGATGCCGCGTGCTCCCAGAATGCAGCACGCTCATCCGTTCCGCAGGGTCAGGCAGGAAGGATCTATCTCCTATGCCTCACCAACACCCCGCACTGCAAGCGAGTGACGAAGTACGCCTGCCCGCTACATTGCACGAGAATTCCTTCCTCCGTCTGACGACACGCTCGATTTTGAAACAACACGGGCGACCCCCTAAGTAGGAGGTCGCCCGTGGAGGCGCTGAAGCCGCCGACTGTCTCTCTCTCCAGGCGGGCTGTTGGTCAGCCCACGAAGACAACGGCCCGTCTTAGTACGGGATCACGTGCAAGCAGTCCTTGCTCTCGTTGTTCCAGACCACATCGCACAGGTTCGACATGCGCGCCACGATCTGCGCCGCCACGCCGCCCGTCCCGCCGAACAACCCGCACCAGCCCAGGGTCACAAAGCCCCAGTGC
>JBBRRN010000229.1:0-6118 GCA_038200685.1 Nitrospirales bacterium | reverse complement strand
AGGGTCGTGGCTCGATCAGGGCGATCAATCCGGACTCTCCCCTCGGCTCAAGCGAACACTGGTCTTGTCGCTGGCCCTTCATGTGGTCGTCGTGCTTGCGGCAACGGGGCTTCGGCTTCCACAACAGAGTGAACGACCGATGACGTCTGTGGAAGTGTCGTTGGTGAGTCTGCCGACTCCTGTTAAGCCGATCGAGTCGGCGAAGCCAGTCGAGCCGGCAAAAGTGGTGATCACGAAGCCGGCCCCTGCGCCGGTAGTCAAGGCAGTGACCCCCAGTGCAGCCCCTTCTTCCTCGCCTCCAAAGGGCGAAAAACGAAGGGACATGATGCAGGATCTCGATCTTCCACCGGACGCGCCGAAGTTTGGAGACATAAGCCCTGCAACAAAAACGGTGGCTCAGCCCCAACAGATGGCGAAGGTACCGGAGGTCCCACGTATCTCTGATGTGACACAAGATCCGGTCGCGAAGACTCCGCAGAGGTCTACGGTCAGTGACGATCTGAATCGTGAGTTAGAAGAAGAGCTGAAAAAGATCAAGCAGTTTCAGCCGGCGGCCAAGCTGGATATTCCGAAAGAGGTTGTCCCGAGCGAGATACCGGTCAAGTCGGTACCTCAGCACGAGGTGAAAGTTTCGGCAGCTAAGACTCCTGAAACGACTCTGAAGATTTCCGGTGCGGCGGGGTCAAATCTCTATTGGGCCCGTGTACAGTCTATTATTAGTAGACAGTGGGAGCCTCCTCCGGTCGATATGGCCGGACAGACTTATACGATGACCGTCAAGTTTCGGCTTCAGCGGGACGGCACGATCAAAGACGTGGTCGTACGGCAATCGTCAGGGAATGCCTATTATGATATGGCGGGCCAGCGCGCTGTGCAACAGTCACGGTTCCTGCCCGCGTTTCCTGCCGAGATGACAGACAGCTATAAGGATATTGAAATGGTATTTCGCGTTGGGGAGTCGGTCGGATGACACAGGTGAAATTGATCAGTGCCTGGTTCGGGGGAGTGCTGCTGCTGGCAGGAGCGGTCGGTATTCTGGAGTCTGGAGCGGCGGATGTGTTCCTCGAAGCCACTCGTCCCGACTTCCAAAAGATCTCCCTCGGTGTTGCGGGGATACACAGCGTAGGAGGTCCCGACTGGTTGGGGGGGCGGATCGAAGAAGTGCTTAAAAAAGATGTGAAGCGCTCCTTGGTCTTCGATCTGGTGGATTTGCCCGGTCTTGGGATCCAGACCTCCGATATCGGCAACGGGGTAGGAGACGGCTCCAAAGCGATATTTAGACAGGCTGCTGAGAAGGGTGTCTCGGTGTTAGTCTGGGGCAAGGCAGGCCTGAAAGGCAGTGACAAAGAAGCCGACGTGAATATGGAAGGCTTCGTCTATGACAGCGGCAGCGATGAGCTCGTGGGCGGAAAACGCTACGCGGGGTCGCCCTCGGTCGTGCGGCTGATGGCACACCGGTTTGCCGACGAATTGGTATTCCGGTATACGGGGGAGCCGGGGATCGCGCGGACGAAGATCGCATATGTGGCTGAACAGGGGGCTGCGCGCGAGTTGTTTGTGATGGACTACGATGGCCACGATACGCGCCAACTCACCGCCGATGGATTCCTCAATCTTATGCCGCAATGGTCTCCGGATCGCCGGTTCCTCATTTTTACCTCCTATCGCAATCGCAATACGCAGAATATCGACATGATCGAGTTAGCAACAGGGAAGCGGTGGACGGTGATTGCGTTGGGGGGATTGAACATCACTCCATCACTGTCTCC
Organism: Nitrospirales bacterium; assembly: GCA_038200685.1. GTDB lineage: Bacteria > Nitrospirota > Nitrospiria > Nitrospirales > Nitrospiraceae > Palsa-1315. Next base: position 4,349 of record JBBRRN010000229.1, on the reverse strand, counting down.
TGATGGAAACTTCCTGGCGTTTGCCTCCAGTCACGAGGGCAATTCCGAACTCTATCGGTTGGATACCAGGACGAAAGCCATCCAACGATTGACCGTCAACCCGTCCGGTGACTTGTCTCCCTCCTGGTCTCCGAGCGGGAGAGAGCTGGTCTTTGTCTCGGATCGGGGTGGTGGGCCTCAGCTGTTCCTGATGAGCTCAGATGGGTCGAATGTGCGTCGCCTGACATTTGAAGGCGATTACAATGCGGCGCCATCCTGGTCGCCTCGTGGAAACTGGATCGCCTATGTGTGCCGGACGCAAAAAGAGTATAAGCTCTGTCTGATCTCGCCGGACGGACAGAAGCGCATGCAGTTGACGACAGGACCGGGTGTCGATGATTCGCCTTCCTGGTCGCCGGATGGCCGGCATCTGGTATTCAGTTCGACGGCCGATGGAAAGAGCCACATCTATATGATCGATGCCGATGGCAAGGACATCGAACGGCTTACCTTCCAGGGGACGCACAATAGTGCGCCATCTTGGTCTCCGGCATCATGAGCCTGACGCGTCACCTAATCACATGAACGAATAATGTAGGCCGATTGGTCGAGATCACTCATTTAGGAAAAGGAGAACGAGGTATGAACAAGGCACTGAGCGTATGTGGGTTGGGGCTGATGATGAGCCTGGCATTGATCGGTATGCCTGGCTGCTCGAAAAAAGCCATACAATCCGGCGGCGATTCCCAGCCCGCTCAAGGGATGGCGAAGGAGGGGATCGATAGTTCCATGTCCGGTGTCGGCACCTTTCCTGACACCAGTGGTCAGTCAATCGGCGGTGGACTTGGAGGGATCGACAAAAACCCTTCGGAAGAACGTCTGGGCGGTGGTACGATGACGGCGAAGCTGGATCCTTCCGGTGCAGGCCGACAATTGGATGAGATGCGCGCTGAGCAAGCCGCGTCAGCCGCCGCGGGCTTGCGGGATGTATTTTTCGGTTACGATAGCTGGACGATTTCCGAGGACGGACGTCAAGCGCTTACTCGCGATACTGAATGGATGAAGTCAAATACGAGCGCGATCGTCAAGATCGAAGGGCACTGTGACGAGCGTGGAACCTCGGCCTATAATCTTGTACTCGGTGAGAAACGAGCGAAAACCGTTCGGAACTATCTGGTCGAGCTCGGTGTCAGTGCGAACCGCCTGTCGGTGGTGTCGTATGGGAAAGAGCGGCCGTCTTGCAATGAACATTCGGAGTCCTGCTATCAGCAGAATCGGCGGGGACATCTTGCGTTGAAGACTGGGAAGTAGGTGAGGCGTTCTGCGGTTCAGCCGTTGTGACTCTGTGCTCCACGAGGCGAGAGCGAGGGCATCTTGTACAAAAGTGGGTAGAGCAATGTGGAACCATTCAACGACGAAGAGTGTGTGGACGACGATCTGTGCAATCTGCGTATTGATGTCGACCGGCTGCATTGCCCAGCAATCCGACCTGAAGCAGACAGAGAGAAATCTTCAGCAGCGCATCAGGCAGTCGAGCGATGAGTCGGCTCAGACCCGCGCGCGGCAGAGTCTGGAGATCTTGGTACTTCGGGAGCAAGAGTTGCCGCAGTTGCGAGGCGAACTGGAACGGGCGCTGCACCAAGCTCAAGAACTCCAGGGCAAGCAGGAAGATCTCAAGCAGCGCTCCGCGCAACTTGAGCAACAAACCAAACGGCTCGAACAGTTGGCCGGCAAACTGGAGACGGAGAGTACCACTCGCTACAACCAGGTGCGCGAGAGCCTCAATGCGCAAGATGTCAAAAATAAGCAGGACCGTGATCAGCTTCGCATCGACGTGAATGCTCGACTTGACGACGTGAATCGCCAGATGGAGATGGTGCGAAAAGAGGTCATTGAGGTCGTGCAAAAGACGAACAGCGGACTGGCCAAGAGCCTCGACGCGCGTCTGGAAGAGCAGCATAAGGCGCTGGCAGATACCCAGGTTCGGACCGAACAGTTGTCGGCAAAGTTCGCACAATTCAGTCAGTCCCTCACGGCTTTCAGGGATTCGCTGACAGGCCTGAACGAGCGGATCGGCCAGGAAGAGCAGGCAGGAAAAACATCGGCGACTCATCTCAATGAGGTGAACAAAGAAGTGAGCGGGTACTTAGCCGAGGTCAATAAGAGTGTCGCATCTGTCGCGCAAAAGTTTGTCACCCGTTTCGATGAGCAAGACCGTCGTCTGGACGCGCTCTCCAAGACCGTTGATCAGGTCGCACAGGATGCTCATATACGAGGGGGAGGCAAGGGCGGGGCAGGGGCTCGTCAGTCACCCCCGAAGCCGGGGCATCGGTCGTCGGCGCCTTCGTCTGAGAGCCCGAAGGTCGACCAAGAGACGGTTGCGTTGCCCCTGTCTGCGCAAGGTGCAGCGGTGACACCGGCAGTCGAGTCCGAGGAGTCCCAGCACCCACCCGTTCGCCAGAGTAGTGAGCGCTCAGGAAAGCTCGAATACGAACGCCTCCTGGGGCTGTTTCGCGATGGAGACTTGGATGGAGCGCGGCAGGGATTCGCCGTATTCTTGCGCGACTATGGGGACTCGGATCTGTCTCCCAATGCGCGCTATTGGCTCGGTGAAACGTATTACGGTAAGAAAGACTATCAACAGGCGATCGATTCGTATGACCGCGTCGAGGTGGATTTTCCCAAGAGCGAAAAAGCGCCGGCCGCGATTTTGAAGAAAGGGTATGCGTACCTGGCGATGAAAGATCGAAAGCGCGCTTCGTTGGCCTTCAGCCAGGTGGTGGCGTCGTATCCACGGACTCCTGAGGCAGGAAAAGCATCTGATAAATTATCCCAATTGAGGGAGTCGCGATGACCGTGATGCGCACGATAACGGGTTCAGGGGGGGCGGCTGTTCTCATGGCCGGGTCGATGTTATGGCTTGCCGGATGTGCAAAGCATGCGGATTTTACAGAATTGCGTGACCACTTGGCGACGGTGTCAAAGTCTCAAGATCAAGATCAGAAGCGGCTGGATGCGCTGCAACGACGCTTGGAGTCGCTGGAGCGGGTGAAGGATGGTGAATCCTCCAGACAGAAGTTCGATCCGAAGCTCGACGAACTCTCTGTACGGGTCCAAAGGTTAGAGGGCCGGTTGGCAAAAATCGATGAGACCTTGAGCGCTCCTGTTGTGCCCAAGGCGGAGCTGTCTCAAATCGACCAGGCTCGTCTCCCTAAGCCACTGAAGCCGGGTTCCATCGCAGACGTGCCGACTCCTATGATACCCGGTATTCCCACGATTACTCCGACATCCGCATTCAATCTGGCGTACAACGACTATCTCAATGGAAAATATGATCTTGCGGTGGCGGGCTTTCAGCGCTTTGTGAAAGACTTTCCCGGCACGTCGTTGACGCCGAATGCCTACTACTGGTTGGGTGAGTCGGCCTATCAGCAGAAAGATTACGTGCGCGCGATCCACGCATTCGAGTATCTCTCGACGGAATACCCGGGAAACGAGAGAGTACCTGCGGCACTCTTCAAATCGGGGCTCGCGGCGGGAGAAACTGGAGATCTCGCCAAGTCGAAAAAGAATCTCAAACGGGTCATTGAAGAGTTTCCGACATCGGACGAAGCGAAACTGGCCAAGAATAAGCTGGCCGAAATCCGGTGATCGGATATCCATCGAGACGGTTTCTGGCGTCTCTCTTATCTTCGGCGTTCTCTGGAGTCTAGTGTCATGCCCGCCGCGAGTTCCTCTGCCAAGATCCATACCCTCCCAGACGACGTAGTCAGCCGTATCGCGGCCGGTGAGGTCGTCGAGCGTCCTGCCGCCGTCGTCAAAGAATTATTGGAAAACAGTCTTGATGCAGGGGCCGTGCGTATCACCATTGATGTCAAAGACGGTGGAATGACCTGTATTCGAGTGACGGACGATGGAGAGGGGATCAACCGTATCGATCTGCCCCATGCGTTCGAGCGGCATGCCACCAGCAAGCTCAGATCCGATCGGGATCTTGTCTCGATGACGACGATGGGTTTTCGCGGCGAGGCGTTGCCGAGTATTGCGTCCGTCTCTCATGTGTTGGTGACGACTGCGACGAGGCAGGATACGGTAGGATCGCAGCTCACCCTGATCGCGGGAACAGGCGAGCCTATCCTGGACGCACCTCCTATTCCTGGTACCAGAATCGAAGTCTCCAACCTGTTTTTTAATCAACCGGCCAGAAAGAAATTTCTCAAATCAACCGTGACAGAGTTCTCACACATCAGTCATGTCGTGCAGCTCGCAGGTCTTGCCTGGCCGGCGGTGCATTTCCGCCTGACCCATAACGGCCAGGAGATTCTCAACTATCCCGTTGTGACAGGGGATCGCGATCGTATCCTCCAAGT
>JBBRRN010000228.1:0-6133 GCA_038200685.1 Nitrospirales bacterium | reverse complement strand
GAAGAGGTGTACCTGAAAATCAACGGTCAGTTCCAATACCTGTGGCGTGTCGTTCATCTAGAAAGGCAGGTCATCGACATTCTGGTGCAGAACCGGAGAGACTCCATTGCGGCCGAGCGCTCCCGTCAACTGCACGCACTTATCCCACCCCCGCCTCTTTTAGCACCTGCCCCGTATACGATCGCTTCGACTTGGCTATTTCCTTCGGCGGTCCTTCAGCCACGATTTCACCACCCCGATCGCCACCCTCCGGTCCGAGGTCGATGATCCAATCGGCGTTCTTGATCACATCGAGATTATGCTCGATCACCACCACGGTGTTGCCGGCCTCGACCAATCGATCCAACACGTCCAGCAGCCTCTGCACATCAGCGAAATGAAGCCCGGTCGTCGGCTCATCCAAAATATACATCGTGCGTCCGGTCGGACGTTTCGACAATTCGCGCGAGAGTTTGACTCGTTGCGCCTCCCCGCCGGACAGCGTCGTGGCGGACTGGCCAAGTTTCACATAGTGCAATCCGACGTCATGCAAGGTGTCGAGCTTCCGCTTGATGAACGGGATATGCTCGAAGAACTCCACGGCATCGTCCACTGTCATGTTCAACACATCGGCGATGCTCTTCCCCTTATGGTGAATCTCCATCGTCTCGCGGTTGTACCGTTGACCCTTGCAGACCTCACAGGTTACGTAGACATCCGGCAGAAAATGCATCTCGATCTTGATCAACCCATCGCCCTGACAGGCTTCGCAGCGTCCGCCCTTCACATTGAAACTATAGCGGCCAGGCTTATAACCTCGAACGCGGGACTCCGGCAGATTGGAGTAGAGGTCCCGGATGAAACCGAACAGACCGGTATAGGTCGCCGGATTCGAGCGCGGAGTCCGTCCGATCGGGGCCTGGTCGATGTCGATCACTTTATCCAGCGCCTCGACACCGAGAAGTTCTTTGCAGCCATCGATCTTCGGTTTTTTCTGGTAGAGCAATTGAGATAGGGAATGGAACAGCACCTCAAGAACCAGCGTGCTCTTTCCGGATCCCGATACGCCGGTCACGCAGGTGAGCAGGCCGAGCGGAATCTTGGTGGTTATTCCCTTGAGGTTGTGTTTCTTGGCCCCCACTATGGACAACAACCCCTTGGCCTTGCGCTCACGACGAGGTAGGCTGACCATCTGGGTGCCACGGAGATACTGGCCCGTCAGCGAGTCGAGATTCCCCATGACGTCGGTCGGCGTGCCTTGGGCAATGATCTGGCCCCCCTGCGTTCCGGCGCCCGGCCCCATATCTATGAGATGGTCCGCCGCCATCATAGTTTCTGCATCGTGCTCGACCACCACCACTGTGTTGCCAAGGTCGCGCAGGCGAAGCAGAGTCTGGAGCAAGCGCCGATTATCCCGTTGATGGAGACCGATCGACGGCTCGTCGAGGATATAGAGGACGCCGACGAGGCCCGAACCGATTTGCGTGGCGAGCCTAATGCGTTGGCCTTCTCCTCCGGACAATGTGGCGGCAGCCCGATCCAACGTCAGATAGTCCAGACCGACGTTGACCAGAAACCCGAGCCGTTCGCGAATTTCTTTCAAGATGCGATGGGCGATCATGAGTTCCCGTTCGGTGAATTTCAACGAACTGAAAAAGTCGGCAGCGGCTCGTACGGAGAGATGCGTCACCTCCGCAATCGACTGTGTAGCGATCTTGATGGCGAGGCTTTCAGGCCGCAGTCGCGCGCCATTGCAGACCTCGCAGGGCTCCAACAAGGTGAAGTCTTCGTCGTCGGCAGAGCCGGGTGTCATGGCGTAGCCGATGCCGTCGCAAACCGGACAGGCTCCGTGCGGGCTGTTAAATGAAAAGACGCGCGGGGTGATTTCAGGATAACTTACGCCGCAGCGGATGCAGGCCAGCTGTTCACTATAGAGCGACACGTTCCCGTTGTCCGTCAGCACCCCGACCAGTCCACCTGCGAGTTTCAACGAGGTCTCCACCGAATCGGCCAATCGACGCGTCAGCGCCTCACCCGGTTTCATCACCAACCGATCGACGACGATTTCGATGGTGTGTTTCTTTTGTTTATCGAGCGCGATGTCCTCGCCCAAGTCCACCAGCTTACCATCGATTCTGGCTCGGACGTAGCCGGCCCGGCGCATGTCGAGCAATTCTTTGCGATACTCCCCTTTCCTGCCACGGACGATCGGAGCCAAGAGCTGAAACTTGCTTCCTTCCGGCAGCAAGCCGATGGCATCGACCATCTGCTGCACGGTCTGCGCGGTGATTTCCTCGCCGCACTGAAAACAGGAGGGGCGTCCGACCCGGGCAAAGAGGAGCCGGAGATAGTCGTAAATTTCTGTGACGGTGCCGACGGTGGAACGGGGATTGTGGCTGGTGCTCTTTTGCTCGATGGAAATGGCGGGTGAGAGCCCTTCGATCGAATCGACGTCGGGCTTGCCCATCTGTTCGAGGAACTGGCGAGCATAGGCCGAGAGCGATTCGACGTACCGCCGTTGCCCCTCGGCATAGATGGTGTCGAAGGCCAGCGACGACTTGCCCGACCCGCTCAGCCCCGTGATCACGACGAGCCGGTCGCGCGGGATCGTCACGTCGATATTCTTGAGATTGTGCTCCCGCGCCCCTTTGATGATGATCGAGTTATGCATAGGGGCGGGATTATAGCATGAGGAATTGGCTGTCTTGACAAACTCGGAGGCCGGGTGCTACCACGCTACGATGGTACATGTGGATATACCGCCTGTTCACAAGGGGACCGAATCCCCAGCGGCTCCGATTGCCGTCTCGACTTGGACTGGCTCGGCCCGCGAACAAGCCGTGCAGCGGATGTTTACGTCGATCGCAGGCGTCTACGATCTGAACAACACGCTTTTGAGTTTTGGACTGCATTACCGGTGGAAGAAAATTACCGCCTCCTATGTCCCCGTCACCACGGGAGGCCGGGCACTTGATGTCGGATCCGGCACAGCCGATTTGGCGCTCTTGGTTGAGCCTCGCATGGGCACCAATGGCCGCGTGATTGCCTCTGACCTGAACCATGCCATGCTGGTCGAGGGTCTGAAGAAAGTCACTGGGCGTGGCCTGGGGAAGAAAATTACCTGTCTCGAAGCCAATGCCGAGCACCTGGGATTTCCCGATAGGACGTTCCATGCCGTGACCACAGGGTTTTGCATGAGAAACGTCGGCGATCTTCGGCAAGCGCTCACGGACATTCACCGTATTTTGCGACCAGGCGGTCGGTTTGTGTGCCTGGAGTTCTCCCGACCTGTTTTTGGGTGGCTGCGGTCCCTGTACGATTGGTATTCGTTCCGGCTGCTTCCCTGGATCGGCACGAAGGTGGCGCATGACACGACCGGCGTCTACGAATATCTCCCGGCCTCCATTCGGAACTTCCCGGACCAGGAACGATTGAAGCAGATGCTCCTCGACGTAGGCTATCGGCAGGTCACGTATCGCAACCTGAGCGGCGGGATCGTGGCGATCCATGTGGCAACCAAGTGAAGTACTGAGTTCCGAGTGCTAAGTTGTTGAAACTCATAGCTCATAATTACTAGCTCAGAACACTCATGGAATCGATTCTTTATATTTTTCTCCCTTGCAAGAAGGTCTACCCCATCGGGGTGACGTATCTCGCTGATTTTATTCATCGGCGCAAGCCGGATGTACGGCAGCGTATTCTCGATCTCTCCCTCTTTCCTGACGGCCAGCGAATCCGTGCAGTCCGCGATGCTGCCACTGAGTTCAAACCGGACCTCGTCTGTTTCTCCTGGCGCGACATTCAGATCTTTTCCCCGCACGAGGGAGATTCTTCGCTGGAACATGCCTTCAATTTCTACTTTGCGAGCAATCCGATCAAGCGGGTCGCCGCTTCGTTTGCGGGAGTGAAACAGCTCTACCGCTACTACAGTCATATCCGGGCGGCGCTTTCCTATCCCTGGTTGATTGCGAAGGAGTTCCCGAAGGCGCAGATTATGATCGGTGGTGGAGCCTTTACCGCTTTTGCCGACCAGCTCATTCAGAAACTTCCGGAAGGCGTCATCGGGATTCTCGGGGAAGGTGAAGATGCCATCCTCAAGGTGATTGAAGGCCAGTCGCTAGAGAACGAGCGCTATATTCTCAGGGAAGGAAAGACGGTGAGAAAAGGTCAGCAGGGTTCGCCGGCTCTGCTCGATGCGTTGACGGTCGACTTGCCTTACCTGACCACGATTTTCCCGCAGCATCGGGAATATCTGGGTGAATCCATCGGGGTCCAATCGAAGCGAGGCTGCCCGTACGACTGCGCGTTCTGTCTCTACCCCTATATTGAAGGGAAACGAGTCCGCTATCGGCCACCCGCCATGGTCGTGAAAGATATTTCTCAGCACTATCATCAATGGGGCGCCAGGCGGTTCTGGTTCACGGATGCCCAGTTCATTACCGGGAAAGAGGCCTATCCCCAATGCACTGAGATCCTTGAGCGCATTCTCGCCGAGAAGCTGGAGATCGAATGGTCCGGCTATATCAGGACCTCGCTGATCACCCCGGAGTTGGCCAGACTCATGGTTCGGTCTGGCGTCGGCGATCTTGAGGTCGCTATTACGTCGGGCTCCCAAATGGTGCTGAACGACCTCCACATGGGATTCAAGCTTGAACGGCTGTACGATGGCTGTCGCTATCTGGCGGAAGCGGGATTCAAAGGGAAGGTCATCCTCAACTATTCATTGAACAGCCCAAAAGAAACCGAGGAGTCTTTGCTCCAAAGCGTAGAGTCCTATAAAAAGGTCGCCTCGATCCTGGGTGAAGAGCGAGTGTTCCCCCTGATGTTCTTTCTGGGCATTCAGCCAAACACCGATCTGGAAGAACGGCTGTTAGAGGAAGGTTACCTCTCCGCAGGCTATAACCCACTGATGCTGACGCCGACGAGTATCAGAAAGCTCCTCTATAATCCGGCGCCACTGAATTCGTTCATCGCCAAGGCTTGCCTCATGGCCTGGGAACGAAAAGATGGTAGTAGGGACCCACGGAAGTGGACGGGTTCCCTGTCCCAAGCCCCAAAAGAATCAGGCCCCTACGCCGATGCAAATTTGATTCGAGGAATCGAGGGGAACTCCGGACGCGATGCCCTCTTGTCCCTGGAAGAGATCCTCCGTTCCCGACAATCCATTCGCTCCTCAAAAGAGTCGAGCGAAAAATCCGTCGCAACCCCGGCATCCTAACGTCGTCCCACCAGTCCCCATCGACACCTTGCATTCGAATTCGGGCCGGTGCTAGCATGTGCGTTCTTTGAGGGTAGATAAGCACGTCAACCATTTGGAAATTTTGAGAATTACTCTCGTTCGCCCTGGCCTTGAGGGTATCTTGAGGAGACATCTCGATGTATAAGACGATCTATGTCCCGGTCGATAACTCCGACCATTCCAATACGGCCGTCGATATCGGAGTTCATTTCGCAAAAGCTTTCGGCTCGAAGATCGTGGGTAGCCATGTCTATGCGGCCAAAATGCATGACAAGCGCTTCAAGCAGATGGAAGCGGGCTTGCCAGAAGAGTATCACGATGAAAAAGAACTCGACCGGCAGCGCCAAATCCACGATTCGTTGATTACTCGTGGCCTCCAGATCATTACCGACTCCTACCTCGACTATGTCGATAAGAAATGCGCTGAAAACAACCTGCCGATCGAGCGTCGTTCGCTCGAAGGCCGGAATTGGAAAGTGCTGGCCGAGGACATCAATACCAACGCCTACGACCTGGTGATCATGGGCGCTTTGGGTGTCGGCGCGGTGAAGGACAGTGTGATCGGCAGTAACACCGAGCGGGTGCTCCGTCGCGTGCGGAATTCGGACATGCTGATCATCAAACAAATCCAGCCCATGACCGGCGGAAGAATCGTGGTTGCGGTGGACGGCAGCCCCTATTCCTTCGGTGGACTCATGACCGGCCTCGCGTTAGGCAAGGCGTTTAATATGCCGGTCGAAGCCATCTCAGCCTTTGACCCCTATTTCCACTATGCCGCCTTTCACAGTATCTCAGGCGTGCTCAACGAGGAAGCCGGCAAGGTGTTTCGCTTTAAGGAGCAGGAAAAACTACACGAGGAAATCATCGACAGCGGCCTCGCGAAGATTTACCAGTCACACCTCGATATCTGCCTTG
>JBBRRN010000227.1:0-6188 GCA_038200685.1 Nitrospirales bacterium | reverse complement strand
AATGAGAAAAATGATCAGAAGAATGAGAGGCGTGCTATTCCTGGCTATAATGGGAATAGTCTTTACGGGTTGCACGAGCGCAGTCTCCATGGCTAGCAAAGGGGGGCTGGATCAGAAAATCAGAATTACGTCGGATCCTCCCGGTGCACAGGTGTTCCTCATGGGTTCCACACCTCTCGGCGAGACCCCCCTTCTGGACGTAAGCATTGAACGAGCACCGAATACGTTCCTGATTCTGAAGAAGGAGGGATATGAAGACCAAAATCTCCTCCTGAAACATCACTATCACGTCGTGCTGAATCCGAGGAAGCCTTCCCGTGAAAAACGAGAGCAGGTTACGCGAATGAAGACAGTGAGGAATCTCACGCTGATAGGCTATCCAGAAGTTCAACAAAACTTGGCCGTTGGGCATGGAGAATATCTCGCGAGTCTATTGGTAACATTGAGGGTGCCAGAATCTGAGCAAGGCAAAGCGATTCGTCAGTTACTGGAGCTCATGGCGGATTCAGCGGACCCGTTAGATTTTTCGGATAAGGTTCTCGATCATTTTCATGTGTCACGATTCTGGTGAAACTGGCCAGAATTGATCCCTTGAAATGCTGAGGTGAAGAAATACATTATATGCCATTCGACGCGCTATATTTTGCTTGCTATATTCTGCCGCACTTGAAGGAAATTAGAAGAAACGCATCCAATCATTTTCGAGAGGGGGACCATTGAAATGCGAATCATGATGTGCCTGCTACTGAGCATGGCATTTGTTTGTATCCATACAGGCGCTGTGTTTGCCGCAAAGAATTCAGATACAGGCCCTGGGTGCGGCTTAGGCACACTCGCATGGGCAGATTACAAACATCCGAAAAACATCGCGCCGCAAGTCATGATGGCCACTACCAACGGAACGTTATTTAATACTGTCGGCATCAGCTTCGGTCTTTCTGGGTGCACAAATGATGGAACCGTGATGGCCGAACACAGGGCCGAGGTGTTTGTTGCCTCGACGTTTGAAAGTCTCTCTCAGGATATGGCGCGGGGGCAGGGCGAACATCTTGCGTCATTGGCGACGATGATGGGCGTCCCCGTTGAACATCAGCCCGCATTTTTTTCTCTGTTACAAGATCGGTATCGAACTTTGATGGAGAGAGATGAAAATTCACCGCTCGCAGTCATCAAAGCAATCCAAGAGGTGGCGGATGGACATCCAATGCTTGCCGGCGTCGTGGGGAAGCCATAAGTGCTTTTTTCCAACATGATGTCCTTTTTCGGCTATAATGCAACCATTGCATCTTGTGAGCCCAGGGAGTTATCCACTCACACAAGGAGGATGATTTATGTCGAAGAAAGTGATCATGCTATCGGTCTCGATGCTCTTTTGCATGCAGGCAGGCCTCGCAATGGCAACCAATCCTGACACAGGGCCCGGTTGTGGCTTAGGAAAGATATTGTGGGCTGATAACGCGCACCAAAAGAATATCGCCCCTCAAGTCATGATGGCCACGACCAATGGGACTGGCATGAATACATTGGCCATCAGTTCCGGGACATCAGGTTGCACAAATGATGGGAAGATAATGGCTGAGCACAAAGCTACTGTTTTCACTGCGGCCAACTTCGAGAATCTATCCCAAGATATGGCGCAGGGTCGAGGCGAGCATCTGGCCTCACTAGCTACTCTTATAGGCGTCCCTGCCAACCACCAAGGCGAGTTTTTCGCCATGACCCAGAACCAGTACACTGCCCTTCTCCGTGAGGGTGAAGCTTCACCGGTCGCGATGGTCAAAGCGATCAACGACGCCATTGTCTCTCATCCAGTCCTTGCTCAGGTTTCGACTCGTTAATCACCGACACAGGGCTTCGACCATGAGGTCGAAGCCCTGTGTCTATCTGGCCCGCTGCTTTGTACATCGCCCTGCTACTATTCATTCTCCTTCTCTTTCCAACCTTGCCGGTTGATGCGGGTGAGCCTTCCGAGAATGCCTACCTTGTCGAACTGATCGACAAAGGGTTGCATGCCAGACTCGCTAGCGAGCGAGAGTGGCATCTTCTGCTCCATTACCGAAAGAATTTGCTTGGAGGATACACCAGCGAACAAGACGATCCTGGTTTTTTCATGTCTCCCGATGGGAAAACTAACCCACAGGCGGAGCTCGACGCGACGCTGAAGCAATTCTTCTCCGAGGAACTCGTTGGGCGCTCGAAGCAGCCGGCTCAATGCGCCTTTATCGCTCGATACCACTGGTTGCGGGAACGGTTGCAATTCGACGATTCACGCTTGTCGAGGCTCGCCTGCGAACGGTTTGACCGCTGGTTCAATGACTTCGAGGCCCACTCGATCACGCTCATTTTCCCCTCTGCCTTCTTGAACAATCCCGCATCCATGTTCGGTCATACGTTTCTTCGGATTGATCAGAAGGGCCAAACCGAACAGACCAGAATTCTGGCAAATACGGTCAACTATGCGGCGTATGTACCTCCTGACGCCGGACTTGCCTATCCGATCCGTGGCATCTTCGGCGGGTACAGCGGATACTTCTCGACCTATCCCTACTACTTGAAGGTGCAGGAATATCGAGATATCGAGAATCGAGACATCTGGGAATATCGCCTCAATTTCACGGAACACCAAGTGAAACGGTTGCTGATGCATTCGTGGGAACTCGGGAATGCCGCCTTTGACTATTTCTTCTTCAAAGAGAACTGCTCCTATCATCTCCTGGCGCTTCTCGAATATGCCGATCCCACCCTCCACCTCACCGACGAGTTTTTTATTTGGACCGTTCCAGCCGACACAGTTCGGCTGGTTACGTCGAAGCCGGGGCTGGTCTCCGACATCGCCTATCGGCCTTCCCGGAGCAACGTGATCCGGCGGAAGCGCGAATCGTTGCCAGTGGGTGAACGAGAGTTGGCGCATCGGATCACGCAAGATCTCGGCGAACTTACCTCGCCGGCTTTTGCCCAATTGGATCTGACGAAGCAGGCATTTCTGCTCGATCTTGCGTCGGACTACCTCCGGTATCGGACCGAAACAACCGATTCCGCGCCGCCTGAATGGAAAGAGCGTAACCGGGCAATCCTGACAACTCGAAGCCAACTCAGGATTCCATCTGAAGAGTTCAAGGTGGCGCCCTTTGCGAAACAACCAGAACTGGGGCACAAGACGTCCCGTGCCGCGGTGGGTGCCGGTTGGCGGAACAACGATACGTTTGAGGAAGTCACGGTGCGCGCCGGTTATCACGATCTGCTCGATCCAGAGATCGGATATACGCCGGATGCCCAGATTGAGATTGCGTCGGTCAGCCTGCGTCACTACAACCGCCTCGATCAGACGAGAATTGAACGGGCGACACTTGCCAACGTCTTGTCACTCTCACCGATTGACTCGGTCTTTCACGCACCTTCGTGGAAATTCAATCTGGGGATGCAGACCATCAAACACAACGAGTGTCAGCTCTGCAGCAACGGTGTCATGAATGTCGGCATCGGGGGAGCGATGGAGTCTCGATTGCTGAAGCGGGAAGTCCTGTTCGCGTTTGCAGAGGCCGAGGCGAATTACAGTCGTGCCTATCTGGAGCGGCATCGCATCGGCGGCGGTGGAACGGTCGGGATGCTGGTCGACGTCACCGATCAGTGGAAAATTATGGCTACCGGCACATATTTGAAGTATGGGCTGGGGGAACAGTCCGACGATATTCGATGGTTCGTCGGGTCGCGCTATACGATGTCACAGAATTGGGCCCTGCGGCTTGAATATAACCATCGAGACCACGACAATGATCTGACGTTCGCTGTGCAGACGTTTTTCTAACTCCACTCACTACCGTCAGATTTCGAACGGGTAGGAATGCCGATTTTGTTCTGCATCTTTCTCAATTGACAGATTCTTTGCCCACTTCTATACTGCCCGAGAAAAATCCGATGTAGCGATCCATGGAGGGATCCATCGGGGAGCACCGTTTCACTCATCCCAAAACCAGGAGGACTCATGAAGCAGATAAAAGTCGCTTTGACACTCGCAGGATTGACAGCGGCAGCGCTTACCTTGGCGTCCTGTGCGCCGATCGTCGCCTCACCGATGTTGGGCACAACGTTCAACGAGACAAAGTACGGGAACATCGCGACGGATGAGAGCGTTGCGACCAAAGAGGGAAAAGCCTGCGGCACCTCGATTCTTGGGGCGGTTGCCCAGGGTGATGCGAGTATCATTGCTGCCAAAGCCAATGGTGGAATCACGAAAGTCTCGTCAGTGGACCATTACGCCAAGAGTATCTTGGGGATCTACGGCGAATGGTGCACGATCGTCAAGGGTAACTAATTCTCGAACGTTCGCAATCGAAGGGGCCTTTGGGGTAGAAGCCCCAGAGGCCCTTTTATTTTGGTCGGCGCCGCTGGCCAATGGGGTGTAGGGTAGACTTGCTATGTGGCCATTCCCATTGGCGCTCCCGGTTTTCTTCTCGTTCTCACTTGCCCTCATGATGATCTTGCTACAACCTGAGTGGATTGCAGCCGCTGAAACTGCCGATATAGATGTTGGCCTGTACGCACTGGGTGCCTTTCCATCAGATCAAGGCCTCTTTGCCCAGGGGGGTAATCCCTCGGACACCAGGATTGCTAATGGGGCTGGAGCCGGTATTAAAGCTTCGGTGTTTCCACACGGTTTGGGAAATATCATTGGAATTGGGCTGGAGTCTTCCGGTCATGGAAGTGAGGTCTCATTTTCTTCGCCAGTGAACGTAGGGGCCACATCTAGTACAAACCTCTGGGTCTTCAGTTCAATGGTGAATCTGACTCTTCGCTACCCGGGGAATGCGTTTGTCCCTTACATCGGTGTCGGAGGTGGTTATTCGAGTGGAGTGCTCAGCCATGCCAACATTCCAGGTCGTTCAGACCAGGACTTTGAAGGTTCATGGGCATTCGGCTCTCAATTCTTTGGCGGAGTGCAGGGCAATCTGAGCGAAAAGGTATTTCTATTCAGCGAATACAAGTACTTCTCGGCCAACTATCACTGGAAGCAGCTCGCGCTGGATTTTCGTTCCCAGTCCGTCTTGTTTGGCATCGGGCTGCGCTTCTAAGTCGCCGTCTCCAAAGTAAGGCACGATGGGCATCCTTGACCAATTCTTCGTCTATCATCCCGAGCCGTGGCGGGATCGAGATTGGGCGCAGCTCGGTGGCATGCCGCTGGAAGACGTCTGGTTCATAGCAGCCGATGGGATGAAGCTGTTTGGCTGGTATGTGGAGGCGCCGGCAGATCGTCCGGTTATACTCTGGTGCCACGGCAACGCGGGGAACATCATCAACCGTCTCGAGAATCTGAAACTTCTCTACCAGTTGGGACTGTCAGTGTTCCTGTTCGATTATCGCGGCTATGGTCGGAGTCAGGGGAAGCCGTCGGAAGTGGGACTCTATCAGGATGCGTTCGGCGCGCACGACTATCTCACGCGAACTAGAATGATTCGTCCCGAGCGCATCGTCATCTTCGGGCGTTCGCTCGGCGCGGCTGTGGCAGGAGAACTTGCCGCGCAGAAGCCTGCCGCTGGCTTGATTCTCGAATCGTCGTTTCCGTCGATTGAAGCGGTGGCTAAATTTCATTACGGCGGGCTGCCGGTTCATTGGCTCCTCGGGGCAGACTTCACCTTGATTGATCGCCTTCCGCAGCTCTCGCTCCCGAAGCTGATTATTCACGGCGACAAAGACGACATCATCCCCCTTGAATTGGGGCGACAGGTCTTCGAGGCGGCCAAGCCACCCAAATCCTTCTATATCATTGAAGGCGCCGATCACAACAACACCTATCAGGTCGGTGGCGCGGCCTATTTCCGACGATGGGTAGAGTTTGTCCAGACCGCTATCCCATCCTAACGGGACGTTGAAGCGACAAGGGTGAACGGCAGGAATAGGGCTCGCCCGTCACGCAGGCGCATTTCTCGTACGCCACGCCACGATTTTGTACGAAAGGAAAGATTAGATTGGCGATTGCCTCGACATTTGGTACAGTGCGCGTCGCTGAGCCTGGGGCCTGTTCAGAGGATCGCCTTGCTGGCGGTCTGAGCAGACATGTTCATGACCAATTGGGGTAAGGAGGCCGGGGTGATGATTCCCTTTCGTCTGTTGACGTTCTGTTTGCTGGGTGTCGCGACGATGTTTGCCGCTGGCTGTGCAGGGAAAACCGGCACTGTGCAGCCACAGGGGTT
>JBBRRN010000226.1:0-6193 GCA_038200685.1 Nitrospirales bacterium | reverse complement strand
CGCCCGGTCGGCATATACGCGGTCTGCCCCCAATCGTTCAGGCAGCGAAAGAGCCTGGAAAATTGCGGCGCAATCTGGCTCCATATCTGCTGCAATGCCAAAATCCCCCGCTGCTTCACCGCCTCAATTGAATCCTTTGGAATCATATAGAAGAGATAGGCCTTGTTCCCCGTCGCCGGAAAGATTCCCAAAATGGTCCTGTGCCCGACATAGTAAAACGATTCCGATACCGGCTCGTCCGATTCGAGAATCGCAATGAGATACCCGTCAGGGTAGAGGTACAGATCGGCGGGAATCTTCAGTGCCTCGCGCACTTTTGAAAAGGCGCCATCGGCGCCGACGACAATCTTTGCGCGAACCGTGTGCGTGCCGTCCGGTCCCTGGGTGGATACCCCCACCACCTGATTGCCCTCACGGATCAGCCCTGTGAATGAGGTCCCATAGCGCAATGTCACACTCGTATGCTGCTGCACCGCGGCCACAATGGCATGATGGACCACGTTGGGCAAGGTGACGATGGCACGATTGTAGGGCGCGGGGAGATCGCCATAGTCGATGCTGCAGAGGCGCGTTCCTCCGGCCCGGCAAAAATGAAAGAGCCGCACAGATCTCGTGGCATCGGCCGGCAATGACTGCAATACACCCAAACGATCGAGTACGCGCTGTCCGTTCGGTTGGAGAATTTCTCCCCGCAAACCCTTGGGTGGACCAGTCGCCTGATCTAATACGACGGTGCGGATCCCTTGTTTCGCCAGCGCCAGGGCTAAGACGGCTCCGCCGCCCCCTGCCCCCACCACTACGACATCAGTCTCTTCAGTCATCATGTCTCACACAGATAGGCTACGGTCGAAGTCGAGGCTGAGAATGGAGCCCACCAAGATTGGCGGTTCATTTTCCATCTTCATCAATCGCAACCTGAACCTCAACCTTTTCGTTTATTTCCAATTCCGGTATCGCGTGCGATCGTTCCACATCGCCAGGAACTTCTGCCGAGCCTTGACAGTGATCGTATGATCGGTAATGACGTCCAGCCGCTCATCGTTATAGCGATTACCGCTCGTCGTGTGATTCATCGAGCCGGTCGTATTCACTTCATCGTCAATCACAACCTGTTTCAAGTGCATCAGCCCATCGTGCTCATTCACGAGGATCGGAATACCGGCAAAATGCAGCGTATGGAGGGCCGTGCGCTGTTTCACATCCTCGGTGCGCTGCCGATCAGTGATCAGACGCACATCAACTCCGCGCTTCTTCGCTTCGACCATGGCCTCCACTGCGCGAGGAGAGGTGAGCCCATAGGCCGCCAAATAAAGATAGCGTGTCGCATGTCGATAGAGCGCCGTGAGGCGATCGAGCGGCGCGTCGTCAGGGCCGTAATAGACCTCTACCGTCGCGCCCCATCCGGCCCCGAATGGCGCCATAAGCGACAGGACGACGAGAGCCCACGCCAGCGCGACTCGGCTAGACCTGACTGCATTCACCGACGGCAGATGGTAGGCCGGAGTCATTCGAGCTCGAATAACATCTTGAAGTGATCGTCCGTCGTCTCCCAGGCCTGAGGAGCCGAGGTCGCAAGCCACTGTTGCAGAAACTGCTTTTGACCAGGCGTGAGTAATTGTTTGATTTGGTGAGACCGGCCTTGGAGAGGTTGCAGAAACCCAACCCGCTTCTGGAAATCCAATGTCGCTGTGCGGACATACATGTTTGTGAAGGCTGTCGGGATGTCATCCTCTCCATCGCCTTGAATCCAAACCGATAAAAACTTCTCTAACTGGAGTCCGGTGCTATCCATGGCGGGGTCGGTATCGTGAAAGAGCTCGTTTTCAGACTCTTCGAGCGGAAGAGCCTCTGCGGACCTGAACATGAAATTGCGTTTCCACATGTCATCGCGCTTCCAAATGGTGGCATAGTGGCGGCGGATTGCGGACAAAGTCAAGCCGAGAGGCATCCAGTTTCGTTGCCTTGACATTGGCAAAGTCGCTTTGATAGCGTGTTGAAATTGTTTAATTTCTTGGCCATGTTAGGAGTCTTCAATGCAGGTCAAAATCAATGGGAAGACAGAAGAGATTTCAGGGGGAACGGTCCTCGGTCTTCTACAGGCCAAAAAGATTGAACCACAAATGGTTGCAGTCGAAGTCAACGACACTGTCTTGGACCGGAACCATCTCGCCACCACCAGCCTGAACGACGGCGACCGGGTTGAGTTCTTGTTTTATATGGGAGGTGGCCGGTGACGAGTACCCTGCATAAAGACATTACCGAACTCATCGGACGAACTCCGCTCGTCCGTTTGAACCGGTTGTCCCCTGTAGGCGGGGCCACGATCTACGGAAAAGTCGAATTCTTTAATCCCGGCGGAAGCGTCAAGGATCGGATCTGCCTTAATATGATCGACGAGGCGGAGCGACTTGGCGCATTAAAACCAGGCGGCACAATCGTCGAACCGACCAGCGGAAACACTGGAATCGGCCTGGCATTAGTCGCTGCGGTCCGTAGGTATAAGTTGATCCTCGTGATGCCGGAGAGCATGAGCATGGAGCGGGCGAGCCTCTTGTCCTCCTATGGCGCACAGCTCGTGTTGACGCCGGCCTGGGAAGGGATGAAGGGTGCGATCCGCGAGGCGGAAAGCATCATTGCGCAGAATCCCACATTCTTTATGCCGGATCAGTTTTCCAACCCAGCTAACCCGGCTATGCATAAAAAAACCACGGCGATCGAGATTCTCGAGGCGCTCGACGGAAAGATCGATGCATTTGTGGCGGCAGTGGGGACTGGCGGCACCATTACCGGATGTGGGGAACTCTTCAAAGAGCGGAATCCCAACGTGCAGGTCATCGCAGTTGAACCGGCTGGATCACCGATCTTATCAGGCGGAGAGCCAGGGCCCCATAAGATTCAAGGCATCGGCGCGGGCTTCATCCCGAAAGTCTTGAACCGGACCATTATCGATCGTGTCATGACCGTAACCGATGACGAGGCCTATCAAACGGCCAAACAGCTCTCGAAAAAAGAGGGCCTCTTGGTAGGCATTTCTGCCGGAGCCAACGTATTCGCTGCGCAGAAAGTGGCCCAGGAACTGGGACCAGGCAAGAACGTCGTCACCATCCTGTGCGACACCGGAGAGCGGTATATCAGCATCGAAAAGTATTTTAATATTTAAGATCTCTTTCATGCACTAAACGAGGAGGGATGCTCAAAACGGTCGCCCAACAAGGCCGCAGGCGAGAAGAAACCGGAGGCGTACCCTTGGGGGCACGTTGAGGATTTTTTCGAACCGAGAACGAAGTTGGAGGCCGTTTTCAGCATCCCAGCGAACATGGAATTTACCGAAGATCAGATAAGCCGTTACAGCCGCCACATTCTCCTACCGGAGGTGGGAGGCAAAGGGCAAAAGAAGATCACGAAGGCCAAGATTCTCCTGGTCGGCGCGGGGGGCCTTGGTTCGCCTGCTGCGCTCTACCTGGCCGCAGCCGGTATCGGCACTATTGGCCTCATCGATAGCGATGTCGTGGACCTGACCAATCTTCAACGACAAATTCTTCACCATACGTCTGACGTGGGCCGTCCCAAAGTCCTATCGGGGAAAGAGAAGATCCAGGCGTTGAACCCGGACGTCCAAGTCTCAATGTACGAAGAGCGTCTTACGGCCGGCAATGCGTTGAAGATCATCAGCGATTACGACATTGTCATCGACGGGGTCGATAACTTTACAGCCAAGTTCCTCATCAACGACGCCTGTTTCTTTGCTGAAAAACCGTTCGTTCACGGCGGAATTCTCCGCTTCGATGGGCGAGTGACGACCATTGTGCCCAAACAGTCTGCCTGTTATCGTTGTGTGTTTAAGACGCCGCCGCCGGCTGGACTGGTCGCCTCCTGCCAAGAGGCAGGCGTGATCGGCGTATTAGCCGGCATCATTGGCACAATCCAAGCCACTGAGGCCTTGAAACTCATCCTTGGAATCGGTCATCCTCTTACGAACCGACTCCTGGATTTCGATGCACGCAAGACCCTGTTCAGAGAAATTAACGTGAAACGGAATCCTAACTGTGCGCTGTGCGGCGCGCATCCGACGATTACCGAACTGTTCGATGACGGCGATCCGTTTGCCGGCTGTGCCGTCCGGCCATAATTATTGACTGCGTGAGGTGGAATCGCCATGACCACAATGAAAGCCCTAGTCTGTCGTGAGTGCGGAAAAGAATATCCGACGAAGGCGATTCATGTCTGCGAAATGTGCTTTGGCCCCCTCGAAGTGAAATACAGCTACGAGGAGATCAAAAAGAACATTTCCCGTAAAAAAATCCAAGACGGGCCACACAGTATCTGGCGCTATGCCGATCTCCTGCCGGTGGAAGGGCCCACCTTTCTCGGCCCGCATGCCGGGATGACCCCGCTGGTGCGCGCGAAAAATCTTGGCACCTACCTCGGACTGGACGAGCTCTACATCAAGAACGATACGGTCAATCACCCCACGCTCTCGTTTAAGGATCGGGTTGTGGCCGTGGCCATCACCAGGGCGCGCGAGTTGGGATTTGAGACCATTGCCTGTGCCTCGACTGGCAATCTGGCCAATTCCGTCGCCGCCCATGCGGCTGCCGCAGGGATGCGCTCTTACGTGTTTATCCCTGGCGATCTGGAAGCCGCAAAGGTGCTCGGCAACTTGATCTATAAACCCAACGTGGTGGAGATCGAAGGCAATTACGACGATGTGAATCGGCTCTGTAGCGAAATCGCCGGCGAGCACGGCTGGGCGTTCGTCAACATCAATATCCGTCCCTACTATGCAGAAGGCTCAAAGACGTTGGCATTCGAAACCGTAGAGCAACTTGGCTGGCGCACGCCGGACCAGGTGGTCATCCCGATGGCGTCCGGCTCGCTCTTGACCAAAATCTGGAAGGGCCTCCACGAAATGAAGTACGTGGGATTGATCGATGAAGTGAGGACCAAAATCAACGGAGCGCAGGCTGAAGGTTGCTCACCGATTTCTACGGCGTTTAAGGCTGGGCGGGATTTTTTCAAACCGGTAAAACCCAAGACCATCGCCAAGTCCTTGGCGATCGGGAATCCAGCAGACGGGTACTATGCCCTGAAGGCCACGGCAGAGAGCAAAGGCACTATGGACATGGTGACAGACGACGAGGTGGTGGACGGCATCAAGCTGCTTGCACAGACGGAAGGGATCTTCGCCGAAACGGCCGGTGGTGTCACGATCGGTGTGCTCCAAAAGCTGGTGAAAAACGGCACGATTAAGAAAGGCGATCTGACCGTAGCCTATATCACCGGGAACGGTTTGAAAACCCAGGAAGCCGTGATCGATGCCGTCGGACGACCGGTCCGCATTCAGCCAAGTCTGGTTGCATTTGAGAAAACATTTAAAATGGGCAAGAACGGTGGTGGTGAGCATGATTAAAGTTCGCATTCCAACTCCGCTACGCCCGCTGACCAAGGGCCAGGGAGAAGTCGAAACGAAAGCCGCGAGCGTGCTTGAGATGATCGAGGCGCTCGATACTGCGCATCCCGGCATTAAAGATCGCCTCTGCGACGATACAGGCGAGCTCCGCCGATTTGTGAACATTTACGTCAATGAGGAAGACATTCGATTCCTCAAGGGCAAAGAGACGTCGCTCAAAGACGGCGACGAAGTGTCGATCGTACCCGCCATTGCAGGAGGCACATCATGCCGAATGTGAAAGTGCACGTGCAATTCCCAGAAGACAAGATCAAAGAACCGGTCATCTATCAGATCGGACATGAATACAAAGTCGTCACCAACGTCCGGCGTGCCGATGTGCGTGAAACCACCGGATGGATGGATCTTGAGCTGACCGGCGACAGCACAGAAATCGAGCGAGCGATCGTCGGCCTTCGCACGAAAGGCGTCGTTGTCGACCCGATCGAACTGAATGTCGTGGAATGAAGCGGCGTGAAACGTAAGACGTGAAAGGTCAAACGAAGAATCTCGACAAAGCCTTTTACTGTTCATGTTTCACTTTTTACGTCTAACGGGGCTCTATGGAACTTACAGAACTACAGATTCAACGATATAGCCGTCAGATTATTCTGAGCGACGTGGGCGGCAAGGGCCAGATGAAGCTGGCCAAGGCGAAAGTCTTGCTCATCGGCGCCGGAGGGCTCGGCTCGCCTGCCGGACTGTATCTCGCTGCCGCGGGTGTGGGCACCATCGGTCTGGTCG
>JBBRRN010000225.1:0-6203 GCA_038200685.1 Nitrospirales bacterium | reverse complement strand
CGGTGACACTTCGGTTCCGCAATGCTGGGCTGAAAGAAGTGTTGGAAGGGATTGGGAAGGCCAGGGGGATCAACCTCATTTTCGACAAGGATGTTAGAAATGATCCGGTGACCATTAGCATTCAGGATACGCCGTTTGACGAGGCCTTCAATCTCATACTCAACAGCAATAGCCTCTTCGCTCAGACCGTCTCTCCAGGCGTCATGATTGTCAGCCCTAATACCAAGCAGAAACAGGAACAGTATCAAGATCTGATGATTCGGACGTTCTATTTGTCCAATGCCAAAGCGAAAGACATGCTGGTGTTGCTGCGGAGCATGCTCGATTCCAAGCGGATGCATGCCAATGAACAATTGAACACGATTGTCATTCGGGACCAACCAGAAAAACTGGAGATGGCGGAAAAGATTATCCTGGCCAACGACCGTATGGATTCAGAAGTTCTGTTTGATGTCGAGGTTCTTGAAGTCGACCGCACGGTTGATCAGACCTATGGTCTGACCTATCCCAAGCAAATCGCGGGCGCGCTTGTGCCTCCGGGGTTTACGGGATTGATCGCCGGAACGATCGGGCAGCAATTCACGCGGGGCCAACTTGCCGACCTCGGAGGGAACAGTTACCTTTTTAAGCTTCCGACCAACATCCAGCTTGATTTCTTCAAGCAGGTGACCGATGCCAAGACTCTTGCGGCGCCGAAAGTTCGCGTGGTCAACAATAAAAAGGCGGAGATTAACATTGGTGATAAGCAGCCGATCCTGCTTTCCACAACGAATGTCTTGCCGGGTCAAGCGGCAACAGGCGCCGTCCCGACGACTTCAACCGTGACCTCGATCGAATTCCGCGACACCGGCGTTAAATTGACCGTTGAGCCCTCCATTCATCTGGGAAATGAACTTTCTCTGAAGATGAAGATTGAAGTCATTCGTCTCGGCGACCAAGTAACGCTTCAAGCCAGTCCTCCCATTACCCAGTTTAAGTTCGGTAATCGCTCGGCGGAAACCATGCTTAATGTGAGAGATGGAGAAACTATTGTGTTGGGAGGGTTGCTCCAAGAAGAGGACCGCAAGACTCGCACTACGATCCCCTGGATCGGCGATCTCCCGTTCATCGGCAATCTCTTGAGTTCTTTTAGAACTCAACGGGTCACCACCGAGGTGATTTTAACGATTACACCGCACATTATTCAGGGGAATACTCCTCCTGGGTTCAGCACGCAAGTGTTTTGGTCCGGGACGGATTCAAGCTATGCCACAAGCCCGCTGTTTGCCCCAAAGGGAAAGAAGATTTCCATGATGGGCGGTGGAGTTTCTGGTTCAGGCTTCTTATTGTCGGGCGGGACAGCAAAAGGGGGACTACCAGGGAAGCCCACTGCAGCGTCACTCACTCCCATGGCTTCAGTAGGGTCGGTTGCCTCGATTAGACCAGACGAGTCGGTGATCAAAGTGGGAAAAGAGTTGAAACTCGCCATCACTGATGAACGGGTTCGCTCAACCGCGGAAGGCGTATTCCACCTTCATTATGATCCACAGGTGTTGGAATTTAAAACGCTCCTGAATGGTGAGGTCATCCAATTAGACGGCGCGGGTGAGCAGGCATCCGGTAGCTCAGTGACGCAAGTGGGAATGGTTGCGTTCAAAGTCGCTCCATCAGCGAGACAGGCAGGGGGGCGGACCGTGACGGCCACGTTTTATGCCAAGGCGCCCGGTGTGTCTCCTGTGCGTGTGGCGTTGGTGGATTCCGCCACGGGATCCTCTACGACACCACTCGAAGAAGGAAAAGGTATTGTGAGGGTGCGGTGAAAGAATCAGGCGTGACCCTTTTGGAGCTTCTGGTCACGCTGACGATTGTGATGGTTCTTGCTTCTGTCGCGATGCCGCTAAGCCGTCTCTCGGCGAAACGGACTCATGAAATAGAACTGCGACAGCAGTTGAGGATCATGCGGGCGGCTATCGACACTTTTAAGCTGGAGTGGAATCGTGACGGAGACGTGTTACTAGGGACGGCGTGCATCATGAATAAGCTGACATGCAAAGACGTGACGAGTGTGTATGGTTATCCGAAGTCGTTGGACACACTGCTGGGGATCAAGTTGAGCAGTACAGAGGCGACGCTGAGAGGTACGACGACGAGGCGTTACCTAAGGACTCTTCCTCTTGATCCTTTGACCGGCAAGGCCGATTGGTTGATCCGATGTTATAAGGATGCGCCGAACGCATCGAACTGGTGCGGGGATGACGTGTATGACGTCATGACACAGAGTCAGGATATAGCATTAGATGGTACGAAATATCGAGATTGGTAAGGGTGGAGCACGGGGTCAACGTGGTTTCACCCTGCTGGAATTGATGACCGTCGTATCGATTATCGGCATTCTCGCCACTCTGGCGGTGCCCTCGTACCAATCGTCGGTTGTGAAGGCCAGAGAGGCTGCCTTGCGTCAGGATCTTTCGACATTCCGCGATGTGCTGGATCAACACAAGGCCGATCAGGGAAAGTATCCGCTGTCTCTGTCGGCACTGGTGGGCGCGGGGTATCTGCGGGCAATCCCAAAGGATCCATTCACCGGTGCGGCAACCACATGGCAAGAGATTTCTGATCCTGTCAATGGGGGTGTGGTCGATATCTTTTCAGGGGCCGAATATGTGGGGACGAACGGCACTCCCTATAATAGTTGGTAATGATGCCTGCTCATAATTTTCATTGCGGACTGTTCCCGGCTTTGGCAGAGCCAACGCGCGCCTGGTTTCCGATGGTGCGGGTCGGTGTCCTTTGTGCTGTCGGCTTTGCCTCGGCGTTATTAGCAGGGTGCGGCGAACTTGAGCCGATGCGTGAGCCGGAGATGGTTGAGTTTGAGCTGACGACTGACACGTTAAAAGCGTCTGTGCGCGATGCGCAACGGATGATTGCTGAATTGAGGGCAGATCTTGAGGTGCGGCGTAGAGAGTTGGCGGAAGCTCAGATCGCTCGGGCGCAGCTTGAAGGCCGGGTCAGGGAAACGGAACGGCGGATCATCGAATCACGGCAAGTCATCGAGTTGCAACGGGAAGAACTGGCCACAGCTCGGGCGAAGCAGGCACATGTGCTCCAAGGGGATCTTCAATTACAGGGTCGGATGAAGGAGCTTCAGCAGCAGCCCTCACGAACCAGGAACTCGGGTCCCGCGCATGACAGGCAGAAGGCCGTTTCACTCCCATCCGGCGGCGCGATAGACAAGAGCCAGAACGCAACCCAGGTGTCTGCACAACGAAATCAGATCTCAGAGTTTCAGGAGACGCCTCAGATGGCGGCGGCCTCTGCGGCGTTACGGCCGGTCCCAGCCAACGACGGTACCTCTTCGCCTGAGCTTGAGCCGCAGGGGAATTCGCCGGAACATGTTTCGGTGAAATCCGGCGATACACTCTGGAATATCTCGCAGAGGTATCATGTGAAGGTCGAACATCTGCGGACTCTCAACCAATTGAATGACAATACGATTGTCATTGGCCGGACCCTACGGTTATTGGATGATCGGCCCACATTGGAAAGCGGCGCCGACCAGGGCACATCGACGCAGTAAGCCGACATCCCCGTTCTAGGCCTGACATTCGTGCATGCCCGACCATGGCAGTATTTGCATACAGAGTGGCCCGTTCAGATGGCTCGACCCTTGATGGGCAGACTGAGGGAGAGGAAGAACACCTCGTCCGGGCCAAACTAGAGGGCCAGGGTTTCCTCGTCTTTCGGTTACAGCGGCACGGTGCAGCGACAGCCGGTCTGGGGCTGGGGTGGCACGCGTTCCGTAAGCTGCCGATTCAGGAGTTCTTAGTGTTTAATCAAGAGCTGCTTGCGCTCGTGAAAGCCGGCCTTCCTGTGTTGCGAGTATGGGATCTCTTGATTGAGCGAACCAACCATTCAGGGTTTCAGCAGGCCTTGCGGACCGTTCGGCAAGATATTCGTGGCGGTGCGTCGGCTTCGGAAGCGCTGGCAAAACACCCGATTCATTTCTCAGATTTGTATATTGCGACGATCAAAGCTGGAGAACAATCGGGAAATTTGGCGGAGGTACTGCAGCGGTTCATTGCCTATCTGAAACTGATGATTGGATTACGACAGAAAGTCTCGAAAGCGCTGGCGTATCCGGGTTTTCTCGTGTTGGTCGGGGTTGCCGTCATCGGGTTTCTGCTGAGTTATGTTGTGCCGACGTTCGTATCGGTCTATGCAGAGACGTCGAAATCCTTACCCGTCGCCACACAGTTGCTGCTTGATTTGGTGACGGGAGGCCAAGCGTACGTTGTGCCTGTACTCATGGGGCTTGCTGCTCTTGGGCTTGCCGTCCGAGCGTACTATACGACGCCGACCGGGCGGCTGACTGTGGATCGACTGTCTTTGAGCGTGCCCGTCATGGGGCCGATTTTCGTGAAGCATTATACGGTTCAACTCACGCGCACCCTTGCGACGATCCTTGCCGGGGGCACTCCGCTTGTGGAGGCATTGTCTATTGCGCGAGGCGCCCTCTCCAATCGATATGTGTCGATTGGAGTCGCGGGCGCGGTCGCTGAAATTCGCGAAGGGATCACCCTGGCCGCTGCACTGGATCGCCCAAAAATATTTCCAAAATTGGCAGTAGAGATGCTGTCGGTCGGGGAGGAAACCGGTTCGTTGTCTACGATGTTGCATGATGTGGCTGAATTCTACGAAGGAGATTTAGATCTACGACTCACGCAATTAACGACCTGGATTGAACCGGTACTCCTCCTGATCATGGGAGTCTTGGTAGGTACGATCGTCATTGTCATGTATTTGCCGGTCTTTCAAATGGCCGGGGCAGTGTAGCGCTGTATGCATGTATTCACGCCGCGTGGTATGTGCGTCTCTATCGAGAAGTGAGTAGGAAACTATGGCACGGACTGTGACACGACCGACACTGGCAGACGTTCTGTCCCAACAGGGAATTCTGACGAAGCAGACGCTCGATCAGGTCCTCAGTCGATTGGGCGGTGTGACAGCAGTCTTCGGCCAAACTCTGGTAAGTGAAGGAATTCTTTCTGAGGATCAGCTGGCCTGTGCCTTGGCGGCTCAATTTGACTTGCCCTGCGATCTTCTACAGGAGTTCCGAGTCGACCAATCGTTCTATGATTCCATGTCGGTAAAACTCATGCGGCGGCATCCCTTCATCCCGATTGCACTACTGCAAGGCCGCCTGACCATCTCCATCCCCGATCCGCAGAATCTCCTGGCATTGGACGAGCTGGAGCTGCTTTTGGGTTATCCATTGGATTTGGTGGTGAGTTCTAGGAGTGCAATCCTGGCGGCCTTGGAACGCAGCGAAGGCTCCAGTCAAGCTCTTCGGGAGCTCGAGGCGGAGTATCGATCTGTGTTGGTGAAGGAGGACGAACGAGGAGAGGAAGTCCTCACGATCGATCAAGCGGGAGAGGATCAGAGTCCTGCCGTGAAACTATTGGATTCGATCCTCCTGAGCGCGATGCAGCGTCGAGCCAGCGATATTCACATCGAAGCCGCAGATCGCGCCACCAGGGTGAAATTACGGGTCGATGGCATTCTCGTCCCAGCCATGGAGCCGCTCGATATCCGTCTCCATGCGCCGTTGGTCTCTCGGTTGAAAGTCATGTCGGATCTGGATATTGCCGAGCGGCGGGTGCCTCAAGATGGAAGTTTTCGGATGAGGTTGGAGCGAAAGACCGTCGATTTCCGCGTCTCAATTCTTCCAAGTGTGTTTGGTGAATCAGTCGTCGTGCGTATTCTCGATCGCGAGGCGATCACGACCGGTGTCTCGACGTTGCGGCTGGAGCGACTCGGGTTCAATGCAGAAGATCTGAAGCGGTTTCGTCGCGCGATTACGCGACCCTACGGCATGGTGCTGGTGACCGGTCCGACCGGCAGCGGTAAGACGACGACGCTGTATGCGGCAATTACGGAGATGAATATCAAAGAAGATAAGCTGATCACAATCGAAGACCCGGTCGAGTATCAGTTGTCAGGAGTCGTACAGATTCCTGTGAATGAGAAGAAAGGCCTGACGTTCGCGCGAGGGCTTCGATCCATCCTGCGTCATGACCCTGACAAGATCATGGTCGGCGAGATTCGCGATGCTGAGACTGCACAAATTGCCAGCCAATCGTCGCTCACGGGGCACTTGGTGCTGACAAGGGTGCATGCCAACATTGTGTTCGATGTGAGTGGACGGTTTGCCTCAGGGGGACTCG
>JBBRRN010000224.1:0-6211 GCA_038200685.1 Nitrospirales bacterium | reverse complement strand
TCTCAACGGGGAATTGATGTAGGTGTCATGAAGCCGATTGAGACAGGGGTCTCGCAATCAACACGAGCGCAGTCTGATGGAGCGCGGTTGCGAAAAGCGGCTGGAGCCGACGATCCCCTTGTAGACGTGTGCCCCTATGTCTTTCGACTTCCGGTGGCGCCACTCTCTGCTGCCCAAGCGGAAGGAAAGGCGATCCAAGTTACGACGATCTTACGAGCCTTCCACACCCTGCTCCAGAAGCATGCCGTGATGATGGTTGAAGGAGTTGGAGGAATCTATGTCCCTATTACACAATCACTTAACGTATTAGAGCTTATCTATCAAATGAAGTTACAGGCTATTGTGGTGGGACAATCAGGCTTGGGAGGAATCAATCACGCCTTGTTGACCCTTCATGCGCTTCGTGACCAGAATATTCCTGTCGTGGCATTGGTGTTAAACCAGCAGAGGCCTGTGCGGACGAAGATCGCTCACGCGCAGGAACAGTCGACCGTCAACCTCCTTCGACGGCTTGCAGGGGTTCCCGTAGTGGGTCCCCTACCCCACAGCCCTCTTGTGGATCGAAATTGGAATGAGGGCTTGGTTAGCCTCGCGAAGACCGTTCCGATTAAGATACTGGCGAGATTGGTCCTAGCCCGCATTATTCATAAAGGTTCGTCGCGAAAACGTGCAGACGCGAAGCGAAACGGGCACTCGGAGGCGTGAAGCCCTGAGGCATACTCGTGCAATATGTCGAAGGGCTGAACGGCGAGACTGCCCGTCACAGCCGCGTATCCGCGCTGCAGCAGAATCTTCATGAATACTGCGGGCTCACATCTGCGCAAGGAACGATGTCACGGCATGACTGATATCAGGCGCCTTGAGGATTGATGAGATAACCGCTACCCCATCAGCTCCCGCGCGAATGACCTCATCAACCTGGTTGATATGAATCCCGCCGATTGCAAAGACGGGCAACGGTGTGAGGGAGCGTATCGCACGTAGCCCCTCAAGCCCAACCACCGGATCATGATCCTGCTTAGAACCTGGTGTGAAGATGGGGCCAAAGCCAAGGTAGTCCGGTTTTCCAGCGGTGGCATCTCGCACCTGCGTCGGACTATGGGTGGAGATCCCTATCAGCTTCTCTGGACCCATCACTTTCCTTGCTAAGTCGAGCGGCAAGTCCCCCTGTCCCAAATGCACGCCATCGGCATCGATAGCCAGGGCCAAATCGCATCGATCGTTGACAATGAAGAGGACGCCTGCCCTCGCAGCAGCTTGTCGGAGTGCCAAGGCCTCCACATAGGCGTCTTTCATCGATGCGGTCTTGTTGCGATATTGGAAGAGGACGGCGCCGGCTTCGGCCGCAGTTTTCAGCACCTCCATCAAGGGGCGCGAAGGACACACCGATGGGTCGAGGATGATGTAAAGACCAGAGAAAGAGTGAGGACGTGGAGCACTCATACGGAGTACATTGTAGCTCGAAGGAGCAATGCATCTCTAGGCGTCATGCTGAAAAAGTCGGCCACCAGATGAAGACCGGTATGGTGTTGATACGTTCCTATTTATTTTGAGCGCCAAATTCTCCCAGTTCCCTATCAGCTTCCGCTCGGCAATTAGGTGCCGTCGGGAGAAGTCGATATGACCCGTCTTCTTCTAACAGTGCTGGATCCGAGGGATCCAGATTCCAACTCTCAACCTGTTCAGGCGAAGAAATGCCTCTAGCACCGCTCTGCATTTTTTTCATCTCCAATATCACCATGGTCGAGTCGCTGATACGAGTGACTGTCGAGCTGAAGTTCCATAGCTGATCAGCCGATAGGAACGCGGCCGGAATTCAAAAGGTATGATGTTCGTCGTACAAGGCCTGCCGTATGGTGTCGTTGATGGGAGTCTGTAGGCTGAGCATCGCTGAAGCCTTCGGTGCGAGGGTGGCGATAGAGATCACATACATGGGGAGACCATCTTTCGCGCGTAACTCTACACTCCCCTTGGCTTGGACGTTCGGAGTAGCCGACAATACGGTGAACTGATTCAGGAGAGGAGAACCGACCCCCATCCAGATCTGTGTAATGGTCTGGTCTGATACATTTCAAGAAGATACTTACTCAAGACCCATGAGTGTACATCGGTTATCTTGACGCTGGATTTGGTGAGTATCAGTGGAAATTGCAAAGCATGCAATTGGAAAGAAGGTTCTGCATATGAGAGAGAGTCGTCTTCGTTGTTCCCTCCAGCATGAAACCACGCTCGTACGTGTACAAGGCTGCGCTGACATGGACCCCTGGATTTGGCTTGAGCCAGGTGATGAACCAGATAGTTGCTGCAACAAGAAGACAGAGCACAGCGGCTAATTCTGCCGAACCTTGGAGCATCTCCCCTAACGTCAGACATCGAATTGCGCCCCATAGACTCCTGCCAGTGCGAGCCCGGCCTGACAGAGCTTTAAATATGACGGTCGACATGAGTCGCTCTAGTTACTTGAAGTGCCTAGCGAGAGATGGCTCAACGCGTCGCGAGGCAAGAGCCAGGAACGTGGCAATAGCGACGAATAGAGAAGGGTGCGGATTACTTCTATTTGGTAGCAATCTTGAATGTGATTCCGTCGTACGCAGTGCGCCGAAGAGTCGACTGGTGCTGCAGCCGTCTTTTACCACTCTGTCATGAACGGGACTGCTCTTCGGCAAGATCATTTCTTTTCGCATGCCACTTTCCAGAGCGTTCGATTGATCGTACGCGGGACCACCGGCTCCCACGGCAGTTGTTCCGTCGTACTATACACGACGTTACCGTTCCCCTTGTTGCCTGAGAACCACGTATATCCAAGCATGCGAGTACGCTCTTCTGTACAATCGTATTCGTTGAATCGCTTCATAGACATCAACGAATCACCCGCCACGATTTGTACGGTCTTGTAGTCGTACAATTGCCACATTTTTGCCAAATTTCCATTGCGGCGAAGGGTGGCGGGATCGACGTAGACTTTTAATCCCGCTTCATCGTCGCCACTCACCAATACCCATTCGGCATAGACTGGTTGGCTACTCAGTATCAGGAGCATGAGTAGTAACCCGAAGCTCAAAAGGTAGGTCTGCGGGAGCTTGGAGAAAAGACCTAGGTAGTGGGACAGACCGTATGGCACAGGGAAGCGACCTTGGTGGAAAATCGTGAAAGGCATAGGGCACCCTCGTAGGTGTGGCATATTCTAAAAGGGCCAAGAGCGAGGATGCAAGATCAATGAATCGCTCTGCGCAACTTGACGGGCGTGCTGGTATACTTAAGGAAGAAAACCCGTCGTCGAAAGAGGGAGGCCCATGAAATCAAAAAACTCTGATGCTCAGCATGTGGGGGAACGAAGTCTGTCGCCTGAACCTGAGTCCATGCAGAAGTATTCGGATGCGGTGCGGGAACGGATTGCGAAGAAAGCTTACGAACTCTATGAGCAGCGAGGGCGACAGGTGGAACGCGATGTGGAAGATTGGTTAAAAGCCGAGGAACTGATCCGTAAAGAAATGAATGACCTCCGTGCGGTTCCTTCACTCCCAAAATAGAGAGTGGGGCCTGTGTCTGTGCCTCTCCCATGCTCGCACAATGTGCGCAACGAGACCTAAACCAGGTTTACCTCGCTTCGCCCGTCTCCCTCGATCTTACTGTCTTCAGTCATGCTCTCTGGCAGCAGTCATGGTGATATAGACCCTGTTACCATGCATAGGCTTCTGGTGCAGGCCCACCGGGGCCTGGGAAAATCTCGTCAAGCCGTTTCAGTGTCTCCTGGCTCAACGTGAGACTCAGGGCCCGCATCGTGCCGTTCAATTGCTCCATTGTACGTGGGCCGATAATCGGCGAGGTCACGGCCTTTTGATGCAGCAGCCAGGACAGTGCCATATCAGCTGGACGCTCGCCGAGTTGTCTACACAGCGCCTCATAGGCTTCAAGCTTGGGACGAGAGGTCTCGATGTCTTTTCTTACATCTGCGTGTGTGCGTCGGCCGACCTTCGCTGGTTCCAAGGATCCGGCCAACAGGCCGCGCGCGAGCGGACTCCAAGGAATCAGGCCGATGCCATAGGCTTCGCAAGCTGGAATCACTTCTAACTCGACTGTCCGCTCGTTCAAATTGTAGAGACTCTGCTCCGACACGAGGCCAAGAAAGTGGCGGCTGCGAGCTAATTCTTGTGCCTGGGCCAGATGCCACCCGGCAAAATTGCTGCTGCCGACGTAGAGCACCTTGCCTTCACGGACGAGTTGCTCCATCGCCTGCCAGATTTCCTCCCACGGCGTTTCCCGATCGACGTGATGCATCTGGTAGAGGTCGATGCAATCTGTCTGTAAGCGCCGCAGGCTGGCCTCACAGGCCCGCTTGATATGCAGTGCCGATACGCGAGACTGATTCGGCCAATCACCCATCCGGCCGAACACCTTCGTTGCCAACACGACTTTTTCACGTCGTCCCCCGCCCTGAGCGAACCAACGCCCCATAATCTGCTCAGTCCAGCCTTCACCGACTTTCCAACCATAGACGTCCGCCGTGTCGAAAAAGTTGATGCCTAGCTCCTGCGCCCGATCCATGATGGCAAAACTGTCTGCTTCGCTTGTCTCAGGCCCAAAGTTCATCGTGCCGAGACAGAGCCGGCTCACTTTCACGCCAGTCCGACCGAGATGAACGTATTCCATAGACACGCTCCCTTGTCATACGCGCGAATGAGTTAATTTAGATCGATGGGACAAAGGGAGGATATTCAAGACTCCTCCTCTTCAATGTCCTCGATCGACCGTTTGAGCGCCTCAACAAAGGCTTCCGGCTGAGCTAGAGCGTTCTCCGTCAGTTGGAATTCAGAGACCAGCACACCGGCCTGGTCCACAATGATCAACCGATATCCCTGTTTCACGCACACGCCCTCTGTTGATGTGATGTCATGCGCACGAGCCTAACATAGCGGGAACGAGACTTTCGATACCGGAACATTGAGGATGGATACGTCTCTTGACGACGACGCCATGGGGCGGCATTCTCCAGATAGGAAAGTTTTGAGAGAAGATTGAGAAAGAGGCAGCATGGCCATGACATCAGTCATGTTACCGCTTGGAACACCTGCGCCTCCATTTGCGTTGCGCGATGTGGTAGGCGGTCAGAGTTACTCGCTCGACTCGTTCGCTGACAAGACCGCCGTGCTCGTCATGTTCATCTGCCGTCACTGTCCCTATGTGGCGCCTGTCGAGTACGAGATCGCCAAATTAGGGCGGGCCTGCATCGACGCGGGGCTTGGCATCCTCTGTATCAGCAGCAACGATCCGACGCAATATCCTGCTGACGCACCCCCACGGCTGAAGCGAGCATGGGGTGCAGTATCAGGTTGAAGCGAGGAAAGGAATGACACGCATGCTGATCCTTTACTCCCGGAACGCGCACAATCAAAATGTGCTCGTTCGACGGCCGTAGTGGGACCAGGCGCGCGTGCCATTCCCAGAGAGGAAAAGCAAGCGAGCTTGGAGGGGTCACTTCTGAAATGATGCGGAGTTGGATGAGCGCAGGAAGGACGATCTCGTCACTCTGGCTAGAAATGGTCAGAAAGAATGATTGGACTGAACATTTGATCAATGGACTGGTAGATTGCTCTGCCTGGGAAAGTAGACTGTCTCTGGTTATCTCGCCAACCGTACCAGCATCCAAATCCTACGGCGTCTGCGCACAGCGGAACCCGGTGCCGAAGCCCCGGAACGACGGCACATGAATCTCCCGATCTGAGGAGCGCAGGTCAGCGATACCATTGCTGCCCCAGGCACCGCCACGGACCACTTTATGCGAACCCCTTCGCGGTCCTGACGGGTTCTGCGGCGGGCTGAGCTGGTAATATTCCTGGTCATACCAATCGCTGACCCACTCCCAGACATTCCCAGCCATGTCATAGATGCCATAGGGACTCTTGCCCTCTTCAAACGTCCCCACCGGCGTTAATGCCGAATGATTGCTCCAGATTTCTTTCCCTGAGTTCGCGTGAAACCGCGTCGGAGGCTCATTCCCCCACGGATAGACCCGCCCATCTGTCCCCCGTGCCGCCTTCTCCCACTCCGCCTCGGTCGACAGACGCTTGCCGGCCCATTTGCAATAGGCGTCCGCTTCCGCCCAATCCACATTGGCGATGGGGCGAGTCTGATTCTGCGGTTTATTCATGACAGTCCATTCCGGCGGGCTTTCCTGGTGTGCGGATTCCAAGAACCTCGCATATTGCGACAC
>JBBRRN010000223.1:0-6266 GCA_038200685.1 Nitrospirales bacterium | reverse complement strand
GTCCTTTGAGCGTGACTACGACTGAGGCATTGCCGGTGAGGTCGGTGAGTTGATCCAGCGAGGGTGCTGCGAATCCTGTAGCCGAGGTCGGTAGGGTACAGGTGCAAAGGATGACGCTCAGGACGATCTTGCATAGGTGTATTGTGGTCATCGTTCAGCCTGTTATCCGGAACAATCTCCGTCGGACGTTCTGGTCGAGCATAGCAGAGATGAGGACTTTCATCGAGGGTTGGTGGACGGGCTCGCCTTGACACCTCGTTTCGTCGAACGATATTCTCCTCACGGTCGTTTCTGTGATCCATGCACTGCGACACGCCAACTCATGAAACGAACTGCCCACGCACATGCCCCGCTTCTGGTTTCCCGTGCACTTCTACAACGATTGATGCGTCTTTACGATTACCCCCATCCGGCTCACCCTGGCCGGGTCATTCGCGGGTATGATCGACCGCATGCGATGCGGACTGCGCGCATGTGCGCAGCGGTGGCCACGGCATTAGGCCATGGAGCCGAGCGGGTCCATCAGTATCAGATTGCCTGTTTGTTGCATGATTTGGGCCGTGCGGGGCTCGATCGACGACTCTTCGGGAAAATTTGGTCTTGGGCCAAGGCGCGCGGCATTCCGACCAGACCGCGTGAATGGAGAACCATACATCCAGAGACGATTTATGGACGAGAAACAGAAGCCTTTCTCCGACAATACCGCAAGGAGTTAGAAGCTGATGGCATTGCGATGACTCCTTGGGCCAAAGAGCAGATCGAGATGCGGTTGGGCTATTCGCGACGGCTTGCCCGTCGGCTGCGGATGGTTCGCCCAGCCATCAGGAAGATGGGGGTGGCTTGGGCACCATGGATGCAGCACGTCATGCTCTATTATTACTATCCGGAGAGGCTGGCGTCGGCCACACCCTGGGTCAAACAGTTGGCAGAAATTCTTGTCGCTTGTGAACAGTTTGAAGCTTACAGCAATCAGCGTCGTGGGCGGGACTACTATGTACGGAAGAAAGAGACGTTGATCGATGCGTTTGCTTACTTGGAAGAGTTACAGCAGGAAGGGGTGTTGAGTGACGTGGTCATGGGGATGTTGCGTCGGTTGACGGCACAAGGCGAGTTCGATGCGATTCTCGAGGAGGCTCGTGGCTGTGCTTTTTCACAGGGGGAGCGACAAGCGCTCCGAGCAATGGAGTCATAAGTATGGCGGTCAAAACGGTGTCGTTGCGCCTCTCCATGCAGGGGAATACACAGATCGAAAATCTTACGAAGTCTGTCACCGATGCCTTGGCTGGCACCAGGTTGCTGGCGGGGATTGTCACAGTATTCGTGAAGCACACCACTGCGTCGGTGATGATCATCGAAGATGAACCGGGCATCAGGGCCGACACCAAAGCCTTCTGGGATCGGGCCGTGCCCGCCGACCCTACTTGGCAGCACAATACGAGAAATGCCGGCGAGGACAACGGCCACAGCCACCTGCGAGGTCAGTTGCAGGGACCATCGGTCACGATTCCCTTCCTGGACGGAGTGCTGTTACTGGGTGCGTGGCAACAGGTCGTCCTTGTCGATTTCGATACTCGACCCAGGACCAGAGAAATCATTTTCCAAATTATGGGGGAATGATTGCAATGAAGGCGCTGGTCGTTTCGATGGGACTGTTGCTGGTCGGTCTTTGGCCTTCTTTGTTGACCGCAGAGTGGGGCAAGCCGCTGGGCGAGACTTACGACGGGCCTGAGGGAAAGCCGCGAGTGGTGACGCCTTCCCCGGCCGAGTTGGGTTCGGATGAGCGGGCCACAATGGCTGTGTTCGAGCGGGCGACGAAATCTGTGGTCTTCATTGCGAATACGGCGATTCAGCGAGACCCCTGGTCATTCAATCTCTTTGAAGCCCCTCAAGGGTCCGGATCGGGATTTGTTTGGAACAAGCAGGGGCATATCGTCACCAATTTTCATGTTGTGTACGGAGCTAATTCGATCACAGTCACATTGGCCGATCGGCGAGAACATAAGGCCACCCTCATCGGAGCCGACCCCGACCACGATGTGGCGGTGCTGCAGATTCGGGCGCCTGAAGACACGCTCTCGCCTCTCACGGTCGGGACGTCGAACGACCTGCGCGTCGGACAAAAAGTCTTGGCGATCGGGAATCCGTTCGGTCTCGACCATACGCTGACGACCGGCGTGGTGAGCGCCTTGGGGCGGACAATCAAATCTCTATCGGATCGGACGATTGAAGGGGTCATTCAAACCGATGCGGCCATCAATCCGGGAAATTCAGGCGGGCCGTTGCTCGATAGCGCCGGTCGATTGATCGGTGTGAATACACAGATTATCAGCCCGAGCGGGGCGTTTGCGGGAATCGGCTTTGCCGTGCCGGTCGATACCGTCAACCGGATTGTTCCGGAGCTCATCAAGCACGGCAAGCTTATCCGACCGGGGATCGGGGTCTCACTCGTTCCCGATACGATGGCCAAGCGTTGGGGGGTCAAGGGGCTGATTATTGGTAAGGTGTCACGTGGCAGTGGGGCGGAGCAGGCCGGGTTGAAGGGCGCACGTGAGACCGTGACCGGCCGGGTAGAGTTGGGTGATATCATCACAGCCGTCAATGGTAGACCAGTCGGGACTCTGGATGAACTGATGGATGTGATGGAGCAGCATAAAGTCAATGATCGGGTCACGGTCGAAATCCTACGAGGAACCCGCCACGAACGTGTTCCCGTCACCCTTCAAGCCGTCAATTGAACGGTTAGCCGGTATTATTCATGAAGGTTCGTTTCGAAAGCGTACAGACGTGGAGCGAGACGGCCCGTCACCGCCACGTATCCGCGCTTGCAGCAGAAGTTTCATGAATCATGCGGGTTAGGATAAGCGGCAATCCGTGAGGCCGCTATGGTAGGATCACCCATCTGTTCCGCATGGAGGACCACCGATGAGTGATCGCCGATCCGCTCAGCCACAGGATCCAGCACCCGACGGCAAGACGGAGAATGCTGCAAATCAATCGATACACATGGAATCTGATCCGCTTGAGCTTATAGAGCAATGTCTCGCCTCTTTCCCCGACAGTGACCCCCGACAGAAGATTCTCTACAAGCTGCGCCATGTCGTCACTCTGGAGCAAGCTGCGCAGAAGCAGCGTGAGGTTGAGTTTAAGAAAGTGGCCGACGTGATTACAAAGCTCACAGCGCCGGCTAATCGGGTTGGCACGCTACTTGAGGTACCGGGTGAAGGCCTTGCACGGATTCTGGTGGGGGGTGCCGAGTACTATGCCTCGGTCGACCCAAGGGTGCAGGCCGTCGAGTTAAAGATCGGTGCTCAGATTCTGGTCAACGAAGCCTACGCGGTGATTAAGATATTGGGCTATGACCGTAATGGGCCCGTGGTGAAAGTGGCGGAAGCGTTGGCAGATGGGCGGCTTCGTTTCGAGCAGGAGATGGGGCGGCAGGTCTTGATTCTCCAACGATCGAGCGATCTTATCGGCGTGGACCTGAAGGCTGGCGATGAGGTGCGTATCGATCCCAGCCTCCACGTGGCGATCGAGAAACTGGAAGACCGGAAAGCCAAGTCCCACTTGCTCGACGAGGTTCCCACTGTCACGTGGGAACAGATCGGCGGGCAAACGGAGGCGATCGCGGCCATTCAGAAGGCGATCGAGTATCCCTTGCTCCATGCGGACACATTTCAGCGCTTCAAGTTCACCCAACCGAAGGGCTTCCTGCTCTACGGCCCTCCCGGCTGTGGAAAGACCTTGATCGGACAAGCGGCAGCCGCTAGCCTTTCAAAGTTGGTGGGGGAGTCGAACCATGCTGCCTCAGGCGCGAAGGGAGACAAGACTCCCGTGACTCGCGGGGCCTTCCTTCACATCAAAGGACCAGAGATTTTGAATATGTGGCTAGGGGAATCGGAGCGGATGGTCAGGGATCTCTTTGCCCAGGCCCGCGCTCGTCGGAAAGAGGGAGCCTTGCCGTTTATTTTTATCGATGAGGCGGAATCGGTCCTCGGGACGAGACGGGCTTCCCGTTCATTTAATATCTCCAGCACGCTGGTCCCGATGTTCTGTTCCGAGATGGACGGGATTGAATCGTTGCAAGATGTGGTGATTATTCTAGCTTCGAATCGGCCTGATCTGATCGACCCGGCCGTGCTGCGGCCAGGGCGTATCGATCGCAAGATCAAAGTGAGCCGTCCGAATCGTGACTCGGCGGCAGCGATTCTGAACGTGTATTTGACAGATGACTTGCCTCTGGACCGGCAATGGATTGACCAGCACGGCGGAGATCGGAAGAAGGCCTGTGCCGACCTCATTGAGCATGCGCTCTCCGCGATCTTTTCGCGCAACGATGAGAATCGACTCCTCTCGATCAGGCTCAGAAGCGGACAGAATAAGGTTCTCTATCGAGGCGATCTGATCAGCGGTGCGATCTTGGCTTCGATCGTTCAACGGGCGAAGGAACAGGCGATCGACCGTATGATTGCGGCCGGCGGGGCTGACCAAGGGGGCATGACCTTGGACGATCTGGTGAATTCTGTGCATGCAGAATTCCGAGAGGGCGAGATGTTGCCGCCAGACGATGCGGCGGAAGAATGGCTCAAGCTTCTCGATCACCATCCGGAACAGGTGGTGGGAGTCTCGTCGTTTCGGCGGGGGCGGCAGTCCGAAGAGAGACTGATTAACCAAATTATCTGAAGACGTGAAACGTAAAACGTGAAAGGTGTAGCTCTCGTGTTTCAGCCTGGGACGGCTTCTGTCGTTTCACGTTTCAGGTTTCACGTCTAACGAATTATGAGACTATTCGGGATCGAAACTGAGTACGGAATTACCAGGGAAGACCAGGAAACGGTCGATCCGGTCGTGGAATCGATGGAACTGGTGCGGGCTTATCTGACGGCCTCCTTTGAGCGGCGCTGGGACTATGGCGGTGAAGATCCGCATGAGGATGCGCGGGGGTTCCGCGTTTCGGGTTTGCAGCAGGATCAAGAAGAAGATGAGTTCGCCAAGGTCGATGCCCACCGGCCATTTTCGTTTCATGAAATGAAGAGCGATCTTGTTCTTCCGAACGGCGCGCGTTTCTATAACGATCATACGCACCCGGAATATTCTACGCCTGAATGCCGGACACTCTTAGCAATCCTAGCCCATGATCGTGCCGGGGAGCGTATTGCTCAGCGTGCGGCGGAGCGGCGAAATCAGACGCTCGGTGGGCCGCATGTGCAGCTCTACAAGAACAACACGGATTTCCACGGACATAGTTATGGCTGTCACGATAACTATCTCGTCTCTCGCTCGATTCCCTTCCCTTCGCTGACCGCGGGGCTACTGCCGTTCCTTGTCAGCCGGCAGATCATTACTGGAGCCGGGAAAGTTGGGGTGGAAGGTCAAGAAAGCGGGTTCGTTCCTGGCCACTATCAGCTGTCTCAACGAGCAGACTTCATGGAGACGGATCTGAGCGTCGATACGATGCACAACCGGCCGATTCTGAATACGAGGGACGAGCCGCACGCGGTTCGGGAGAAATATCGGCGTCTCCATCTCATCATCGGAGATGCCAACATGTGCGAGTACGCCACGGCGTTGAAAGTCGGGACGACGCAATTGGCGCTGGAGTTGATTGCACGCGACGCTGCCCCAGCTCTTGAATTGGAACATCCCGTCACTGCGGTGAAGCAGCTGTCTCGCGATCAGAATCTGAAGGCGACGGTTCGTCAGAAGAACGGCAGCACCATCACGGGCCTCGACATTCAAGAACAGTACTACCTCGCGGCCGAGAAGCATTTAGCCGGTGCTGACGCAGAGACCGATTGGATTCTTCACGAATGGGCCGTCACGCTACGGTTACTCACCGGTGATCGACGACAACTGGTCGGGCGGCTTGATTGGGTTACTAAGCTCTGGCTGTTGGAAACCTTTATGCAGGAAGAGCGGATTGGATGGGACGATCCC
The DNA here is from genome assembly GCA_038200685.1 of Nitrospirales bacterium. Taxonomy (GTDB): domain Bacteria; phylum Nitrospirota; class Nitrospiria; order Nitrospirales; family Nitrospiraceae; genus Palsa-1315. The sequence goes on along the minus strand of JBBRRN010000223.1, from coordinate 332 downwards.
TGGCTGGCGAGTTTGGATTTGGAGTACCACAATGTGAATCCGGATCGCGGGCTCTTCCTGGGGCTCGAGGCCGAGGGGAAGGCCTGGCGGATGACGTCGGAGCAGGATGTCGAATCGGCATTGGTGGTTGGCCCGGCCGATACGAGAGCAGGGGTTCGCGGCCTCTGCATCAGGCGGTTTCCGGATCAGATCAAGTCGATGCAGTGGGAACGTATTCAGTTCAGCGGTGGGCTGCTTCCGCGAACATTGGAGATGGGTGACCTCTTCGAGCCACAGGCGGTGGAAGCCTGCGCGCGGATATTCGAGAGCGCGGCGTCTCCAATGGATGCGCT
>JBBRRN010000222.1:0-6287 GCA_038200685.1 Nitrospirales bacterium | reverse complement strand
GTGCGTCGTATGCTATTCAGCTGGCATGCCCAGACGAATGGATGCCAGGACATTGGAGCCGTCGGCGCTGCACCTGTTGCGTCGGCAGGTGGTGCAGGCGGTCCGCGGCGGGATGTCACAGACGGACGCGGCGCACACATTCAGGGCGAGCCTGCGAGCGCTCACGCTCAAGCGCCGGGAGCGACGCCCAGGGGAAGGGCGCCTGAACGCGACGCGGGCCGGGCGCATCCGCTCGCTGATCGTCGGCAAGCTGCCCGATCAGCTGAAGCGGCCATTTTATCTCTGGACGCGGGCCGCGGTCGCGAGCCTGATTGCGCGGGAATACGGGATCGAGGTCTCGCTCGTCACCGTGGGGCGCTACCTCCGGGCTTGGGGCGTGAGCCCGCAGAAGCCAGTGCGGTGCGCCTACGAGAGGAACGATGCGGCCATCGCGCGGTGGCTGAAACAGGAATACCCGGCGATTGCCCGGCAGGCCAAGCGGGAGCCCGCCGCCATTTATTGGGGCGACGAAATGAGGCTGCGCCGTGACCCCGTGACCGGGACAAGCTATGCGCCGGGGGGACGCACTCCTGTGATACGGGCCACGGGCCAGCGCTTCGAGTGCAACATGATCTCGGCCATCACGAACACGGGCGCGCGCGACTTCATCTCCTACGCCATCAAGCTGGAGAGGCGTTGGTTGGCCTTCAAGATTCTGCTCCTGCTGTCGCCGCGTTTCATCCCAATCGTGTCCTGCCGCACTGATTCTCAACACCATCGTCTATTGTGAGCCAACATATACATGACGGTCGTTGCAACGGAGAATTTACAACTGGAGCAGCAGTGTTCATAAAGACTGTGGGCGAAAGGTTCCGTAAACGCCGGCGCTGCATTGGCAGGTGGTGGACACGAACGGCAAGACCTCTGCTGAATCGCTTAGCGATCAAGGGCGACACACAGAATCGGATGATCGTCTTGCCGGCTTACATTAGCGATGTGGCCAAAGGTAGATTTGGTGTGCATGTGCCGAAGTGCTGTTGGGCGAGGCATCGTTCTCGAAGCCCATCGTGGCGGCATCCGGAGCGCGAGTGCATTCCGACAGCTGACAGCTGAACGCAAAGCCTGATGGCAGGCTGACAAATGGTCGCGTATTTTTCGACGACACCTGCTGGCGCAAAGATCCGTTCTTCGGATCGGAGAGGTTGCAGGCCTATCGGCAGGGCAATATCTTTGGCAGGCGGGCTGAGCGGGATTGCTTTAGACGGCACGCTCCTGGGCACAATCGAGACCGGGTCACCGACCTTCAACGTCGCATGGGGTGAGGACGGGTAGACCCTGGCATCACGGGCAGGCCATCGGTTTATCGCCTTTGCTTGACTACATCCGGGGGCCAGGACTAGCCTGCTGTAAGACTTTTCGTGGCAGGACGACTCTCGTTGTGCCATGTTTCTACCGAAGGAGTCGTATGGCCTCTTCTCGTCAGACCGCTTCCGTTTCTCACCCACCGATCCTGGCAGAACAGCAGCGCCTTGAAGAGGACGCGCTGCGTCAGCACCATTGGAAACGTTGGGGACCCTATCTCAGTGAACGGGCTTGGGGAACTGTGCGCGAGGACTATAGCCCTCACGGGACAGCCTGGGAAGCGTTTCCTCATGACCATGCCAGATCCCGCGCCTATCGCTGGAACGAGGACGGTCTTGCCGGTATTTGCGATCGCCATCAATTGATGTGTTTTGCCGTCGCGTTGTGGAACGGATGCGATCCGATTTTAAAAGAACGGATCTTCGGCCTGACGGGCAACGAAGGTAATCATGGCGAGGACGTGAAGGAGTGCTACTTCTATCTCGATTCGACGCCGACGCATTCCTATATGAAGTACCTCTATAAGTACCCACAAGCGGTGTTTCCCTATGCCCAGCTGATTGAGGAGAATCGCCGTCGAGCGCGTCAGGATCCTGAGTTTGAATTACTCGACAGCGGTGTGTTCGACGAGAATCGCTACTTCGACGTCTTTGTGGAGTATGCCAAGGCCACGCCGGAAGATCTGTGCATCCGTATCCAGGTCGTGAATCGTGGCCCTGAGCAAGCCGAACTCACGCTGCTTCCGACGATCTGGTATCGCAACACATGGTCTTGGGGATCGGACATCCGCCGCCCCCGTCTCAGACAAGGCGAGTCGACGAACCAGATGGGCGTCATCGAGACCCAGCACGATTACTACGGTCTTCGCCGGCTGCTTTGCGAGGGCAAACCCACTTTGCTTTTCACAGAGAATGAAACCAACAGCCGCCGCCTCTATGGCGACCAAGAAGGCGCCCGGTACGTGAAGGACAGCTTTCACGATTATGTTGTGCAGGGCGAGAAGAACGCGGTGAACCCGGATCATGTAGGGACAAAGGCCGCAGCCGAGTATGCGCTGACGCTTGCACCAGGAGAGACGAAGACGATCAAACTGAGATTTACCAACGATTCACAGAGCCTGGGTTTCGCCAACCAGGACTTCGACACGGTCTTTACGACACGCCTCAAGGAAGCGAACGAGTTCTACGACAGTCTTGCGCCGAGCCATCTGTCCGAAGATGCGCGCTGTGTGCAGCGGCAAGCCTTTGCGGGAATGCTCTGGAGTAAACAGTTTTATCACTACGATGTCAATCGGTGGCTCAAAGGCGACCCGGGTATGCCTGAGCCGCCGCATGAACGCCTCCATGGCCGCAATTCTGACTGGGCGCATCTCTATAATGCCGATGTCATTTCGATGCCGGACAAGTGGGAGTACCCCTGGTATGCGGCGTGGGACCTGGCGTTTCACTGTATTCCGCTTGCCCTCGTCGACTCCACATTTGCGAAGGAACAGTTGGTTCTGATGTTGCGTGAATGGTACATGCATCCGAACGGACAGATTCCCGCCTATGAATGGGCCTTTGGCGACGTGAATCCTCCGGTCCATGCCTGGGCAGCCTGGCGCGTTTACAAGATCGAAAAGAAACGAAAAGGCGTCGGCGATCGTGTATTTTTAGAGCGCGTCTTCCACAAGCTCCTTTTGAATTTTACCTGGTGGATCAATCGCAAGGACGCCGAGGGGAAAAACATCTTCCAAGGCGGGTTCCTCGGCCTCGACAATATCGGGGTGTTCGACCGGAGCGCGCCACTGCCGACCGGCGGTCACATTGAACAATCGGATGCCACCAGTTGGATGGGCATGTACTGCCTCAACATGCTGACGATTGCGCTGGAGCTCGCCAGAGACAATCGGGCCTACGAAGATGTGGCCAGCAAATTCTTTGAACATTTCGTCTATATCTGTCGGGCCATGAACAACATCGGCGGCGAGAAAATCGAGTTGTGGGATCGCAAAGACGGCTTCTTCTACGACGTACTGCATTTGCCGAACGGAGCCACGACGCACATGAAGGTCCGTTCGATGGTGGGGCTTATTCCTCTGTTTGCGGTGGAGACACTCGACTCCGAACTCATCGACAGCCTGCCGCGCTTTAAGCACCGGATGCAGTGGTTCATCGAGAACAAGCCGGACTTTGCGCAGCATCTGGAAACGCAGTCCTACGACGGAGGTGTGCGGCGATTTCTTTCCCTCGTGAGTCGCGATCGGCTGAAATCCGTCTTGCGGTATATGCTGGACGAAGAGGAGTTCCTGTCTCCCTACGGCATTCGGGCTCTCTCGCGTTATCATAAAGATCATCCCTATGTCGTCTCGGTCATGGGCCATGAACATCGCGTGGACTATGAACCGGCGGAATCCGGCACAGGGTTGTTCGGAGGCAATTCAAATTGGCGCGGACCGATCTGGTTTCCGGTGAACTATCTCCTAATCGAGTCGTTGCAAAAGTTTCACTACTTTCTCGGCGATCAGTATCAAGTGGAGTGTCCGACAGGATCGGGCCGTTTATCCACACTTTGGCAAGTAGCGGCCGAGGTCTCACGCCGTTTGACGCACATCTTTCTCCAGAATGCTGAGGGGAAACGCCCGGTGTTTGGAGGGGCGAGCCGATTGCAGGACGATCCGCATTGGCGCAACAACATTTTGTTTTACGAATACTTCCATGGGGACAACGGAGCCGGCATCGGTGCGAGTCATCAAACAGGTTGGACGGGACTAGTGGCGAAGCTGATTCAGCAGTCAGGGGAGTAGGGACGTGAAGGGTGACGGGTGAGAATGAAGATCGGGAGCGAAGACTGCCGGAACTTCGATCGAGCCTTGAGTCTCGAATGGCTTGAGACGAACGGGAGAGGGGGGTTCGCTTCCGGTACGATCGCGGGGGCCAATACCCGTCGGTATCATGCGCTCTTGCTGACGGCCCGCAAGCCGCCGAGTGAACGGTTTGTGCTTGTGAATCACCTTGAAGAATGGCTCGACATCGACAGCCAGGCGATTCCACTGTCAACGAATGTGTATCCGGGCGCCGTCCATCCGACCGGGTATGAGCACTGCATCGAGTTTTCTTCAGACCCCTGGCCGACCTGGACCTTCGACTGTAATGGAATGACGATTCAGCGGGAGATTCTGTCGATTCATGGCCGCGATATGGTGATAGTGCGATGGAGGCTGGTTGGGAAGAAGCCAATGAAGGCTGTGCTGCGTGTGAGACCGAAGCTGACCGGGCGTGACTATCATGGGACACATCACGAGAATGGACATCTCTCGATGGAGGCGCATGTCGGGAGTGGAATGGTGATGTGGCACGGGTATGCCGATCTGCCTCCAGTGCGGGCCTTCCACTCCGGAGCGTATCGCCATGAACCGACGTGGTATCGGCATATACAATTTCCAGTTGAACAGCAACGTGGGCTTGATGCCGAAGAAGATTGGTGGTCGCCCGGAGAGTTCACATTCGAGCTTGAGTCAGGATCCACCAGGACCTTAGCCCTCACCAGCGAGACCATTGACCAGCTCGACGTCGTGACACTTGCGAAACACGAGAAATCTCGCCGAGGCATCCTTCGACAAGCCGCCCCAGCCGATGATGTTTTGGCCGGCGAACTCTGGTGCGCTGCGGAGATGTACCTCTCCGAGCGAGGGGCGGGACACACGGTGGTCGCCGGGTATCCCTGGTTTACCGATTGGGGGCGTGACACCTTCATCTCGTTGCCCGGCCTCTGTCTGGTTACCGGTCGATTGGACGTGGCTTGGCAGGTCATCGCTTCCTTCGCCGCGCATGTGTCCGAAGGCATGGTGCCGAATCGTTTCCCTGATGTCGGCGAGCGGCCTGAATACAACACGATCGACGCGTCGCTCTGGTTTATCCATGCGATCGATCGCTACCTCACGGCGTCACAAGATGAGGTCCGGGTCCGTGAGACTGCTTGGCCGATTGTCAAACAGATTCTCGACGGCTACCGCCAAGGCACGCGCTACGGAATTAGGATGGAGCAGGATAGTTTGATTAGGGGCGGAGTCCCCGGCGCGCAATTGACCTGGATGGATGCGAAGGTCGGAGATTGGGTCGTCACGCCGCGCCACGGAAAACCGGTGGAGATCCAAGCGCTCTGGATTCGAGCGCTGGAAGTCGGCGAAACATTCGCGCGCAGATTTGGCGAGGCGGACTATGCCGATCGGTGCCAGGATGACCGCCGCAACGCGATCGTCTCATTTCGCAAGCGTTTCTGGTATGAGCAAGGTGGCTATCTCTACGATGTCATCGACGGTCCGGAGGGCGACGATGCGTCCCTCCGTCCTAATCAACTCTATGCCATCTCGTTGGTGGACGAACTGGTCCCGCGCGATCGCGCGCAGCAGATTATTCACCTCGTCGAGGCGCAACTCTTGACTCCGGTGGGGCTTCGCACGCTGTCGCCCACCGACAGCCGCTATCGCCCAAGGTATGAAGGCGATGTGCTGCAACGCGACGGCGCCTATCACCAGGGTACGGTTTGGCCCTTCTTATTGGGTTCGTTTGTCACAGCCTGGATCAAAGTTTATGGAAAGAATCCCTCCACGCTGAAGCAGGCGCGCTCGTTTCTGGACGGGATTAGCGCGCATGTGAACGAAGCGTGCTGCGGACAAGTTTCAGAGATATTCGACGCCGAAGCACCTCACCATGCGCGCGGTTGCTACGCGCAAGCCTGGTCAGTGGCGGAACCCCTTCGGGTCTTAGTAGAAGATCTCGGTATCCGAGCCCATGCATAAAAGCATCAGCAAAACGAGTGGTTGTAGGTAATGTAAGGAAGCGGCCTCTCAAGCGACTCAGCGGTAGGAAGTCAGGGGTTTGCGGTGAGGGGAACAGGCTGCGCGTAACCCTTGGGGGCGAGACACTCGAATCCTTTACTCCAGCGCCAATAGTCAATGCGCGCTT
>JBBRRN010000221.1:0-6326 GCA_038200685.1 Nitrospirales bacterium | reverse complement strand
CGGCCAAGGCGGCGGTGAGCTCTCGCTCGAACTCCCCTTGGGTTTCGATTCGTGTGCCGACTCCGCCTCCGATCATGTCGCAGATCCGCTCATAGTGCCATTCGTGCACATCGTTGAAGGGGCCTTCGAGAATCTCCCGTTCAGTGGAGTAGCCTCGATTATTCAACACGACGACGATCGGGGTTTGACCATATCGCACGGCGGTTGAGAGTTCCGTGCCTGTCATTTGGAACGCGCCGTCGCCGACCAACACGATCGGTCGGAGCGAGGGATCGGCAAACGAAGCTCCCACCGCTGCCGGGACGGCAAACCCCATCGAGGTGTAATAGGCGGGGGAGAGGAATTCGAATCGTCGGTGGACGTGGAGATCGGCTGCTGCAAAAAGCGATTCCCCGACGTCGGCGATCACGAGCGTGTGCTCGTTCAACAGACTATCGAGGTAGCGGAAGAGTCCATTCAAGGTTATGGGGGTATCCGGTGCAATGATGTCTTGCGCCACTGCGAGCGGCGCCGGCAGCGGGCGGGAAGGAAATGAAGGGAGGGGGTTGGTCACCAGAGCTCGCACGAAGTCTTGGAAGCGGATTGCATCGTAGCGGTGGTGTTTGATGGCCACCCGATCGGCTGTCGCGTGAATCGTACGGCCTTCCGATAACAAGGGCGAATCGGCATTGAGATCTTCGACATCGGACAAGATCGACCCCAGGATCAGCAGACAGTCAGATTCATTGATGAACTGCTGAACCTCATCACGCGCGATGAGGGCACCGTAGACTCCGACGTAGAGTGGGTGGTCCTCACGGATGACGGATTTACCCAGCAGGGTCGAGGCGATGGGGACATTGAGTCGTTCGACCAGGCGGGTGAGATCGTCTTGCAGTCCGAATCGCCCGATCTCTGCGCCGGCTAAGATCGCGGGCCGGCTGGCCATGGTCAACATGGCCCGGACTTCGGCGATGGCTTCATCCAGCGCGGCGGTATCGCTTGGCTCATCGTCGAGGCACAAAGGCTGTAACGGGTGTGCCAGCGGTGTATGCACGAGATCGCGAGGGATTTCGATGTAGATCGGGCGGCGATAGCGCAACAGCGCCGCAAAGGCCCGATCCATTTCTCGTTCGGCGGTTGATGGGTCGTCTAGGGAAATAGCCGCTACCGTAATCTTTTCGAACACCTCGCGTTGCGTAGAAAAATCCCGCACCATGTGGTGCATATAGGGCGTGCGAATACGCTCCGAGAGCCCAGGCGATCCGGTGAGCAGCACTACAGGTGATCGTTCGGCATAGGCGCAGGCGATTGCATTCACGGTATTGAGTCCGCCGACGCAGTAGGTCACACAGACTGCTCCGATGCCGTTGATACGCGCATAGGCATCTGCGGCGAACCCTGCACAATCCTCGCGCGTGGTTCCGACATGCTGAATCGGTGAGGCTTCGATCAGCTGGTAGAGGCTGAGGACATAATCGCCAGGGATTCCAAAGATATGACGGACTCCCAACTGGTGGAGCCGATCGATCACGGCGGAACCAATGGTTGGTGTTCGATTCATCTTTGGATTTCCTGGTTAATAGAGCGGAAAAGATTCCCTGTTTCATGCATAGGCGCAGCAAACCACAGCGCAAGTCAGCCGTCAAGTAATCGAAGGCATCGGGAAAGGCTTGACGTTCGCGTCGTGCCATTGGATAAGTACGCCATGACATTTCATGATGACAGTCCGCGCGGGCACATTCGCCTTTCTCGCACAGCTTCGACCGAGGCATGGGGGCATCTCTGGATCTATGCCGGGTATGTCGAGGAGGTCAGCGGTAATCTGGCTTCCGGCGATGTGGTCGATGTCATCGCGCCGAATGGACGGTTCTATGCCAGAGGTCTCTATAATCCTGCGTCCAAGATCCGCGTGCGGATACTGACCTTTGACGATGAACCTATTACAGAACAGTTTTGGAGAGGACGACTTGCGCAGGCTGTCAGGCTACGTCGGCGAATGGTTACAGGCACGAATGCCTATCGCCTTGTCTATGGAGAAGCGGATCGATTGCCGGGCTTGATCGTGGATCGATTCGACGATGTCTTGGTCATGCAGACCCTATCCTCCGGTATGGACAGGCGAAAGGACCAGCTGGCCGATCTCCTGTGTCAGGAATCCGGAGCCCTGCGCGTGTATCTGCGCAACGATGTCAAAAGTCGCACGTTGGAGGGGTTATCGCTTGAAAAAAGATTCCTTCGAGGGGGTGGCGCGACGATGGTCGAAATCCAGGAAGGGCCGGCTCGATTTCTTGTCGATATTGAGCGAGGGCAGAAAACCGGTTGGTTTTGCGATCAGCGCGAGAACCGATTGGTGACGGCGCGGTTCGCGGCCGGGGCCGAGGTGCTGGAGGTGTTTGCTCATACTGGAGCGTTTGGGATTCATGCGGCGCTCGCAGGGGCAAAATCAGTGGAAGGACTCGATGTGAGTGAAGAGGCCTTGGCGCTCGCGCGCACCCACGCGGCGTTAAACAAGGTGGAGGACCGTTGTGTCTATCGAGCGGCAGACGCATTTGAGGAAATGCGTAGACTGGCAGGGGCTGGGCGCCGCTACGACGTGGTGTTGCTCGATCCCCCGGCATTTGCCCGCAGTAAACAGGCTGTGCCCCGTGCGTTGGCTGGATACAAAGATGTCAATTTGCTTGGGATGCGGCTCACCAAGCCAGAGGGATTTCTGGCTACGAGTTCTTGTTCCCACCATGTGACCGAACAGGAGTTATGGACGGGTATCCGCCTTGCTGCGCGAGATTCGAAACGGCAAGTCCGTTTACTTGAACAGCGCGGGCAGGCCAGCGATCATCCTGTCCTTGCCACCATGCCGGAAACGCGGTATTTAAAGTATTTTCTTCTACAGGTTCTCTGAACCTGTCCCTCTCTAAGCATCGGCGATTGGAGTAGAGGCGGTCTAGTCGCTGGGTGGTTCGAAGTGACCAGATGGGCGATTCTGCCATGGGATTGTCGACTGCTTGGCCTGTTTGACGAGGCTGCGTAAATTCACTTCCGCTGCACGGAGTAGTTTTGGTTCGCCGCTTTGCATAATAGCGGTCAGCAGGACATACAGCGAACGATTCATCTGTGACCCAGCGAGAATGCGTTCTGTGACAGGATCTGGGCCTGCAGGAATAAAACCGGCATCTTCCTCTGGATCGTCAAACAAGGTACGGAAAGAGGTTGGATGGCTGAAGAGCCAAGCTGGGGGGATCTTTAGAGCTACAGCAAGTGCTTCGAGTCGTGAGAGAGAGAGGTCAGTTTCTCCCGCCTCTATCTCCTCTAATACGTGGGGCAGAAGAGATAACTCGGTTGCCAAGTCGACGACCGAACGACCTCGTGAGATACGCCACGCTTGAATTTGCTCTCCGAGCGCCATGGCACGATGGTACTGAAAGAGGGGCGCTCTCCGCAACCTTCTTTTATCGGCCTGTGTCAGGATATGCATTGAAACACAATGGCTTATGTGAAATTTCACTCACTGGAAGATGGGCTATCAAATCAGGTATAATGCGCAGCAAGTTTATTATCGATCCGGTGAGGAGGGGCATGATGTTAGGAACAGATATTCGTGGAATTATTGCAGAAGAAGAAGAAGTTCAGCGTCGGAAAGATGCGTTGAAATCGCTCTTAAGTATGCGTTCCAAGCAGTTGCGGGAGTCGTTGGAGCAGCGGATTAAACGGGCTCGAACGTGTGGAGATTGGATCCAGCTTTCTCAAGAAGAATGTGCCACGCTTCACAAGCGGGAAAAAATCCATCTCAAATCTCAGTTCGACAAGCTTCAACACGAGCAGAATCGAACCAGAGGGAAATTGACCGCACTGAAGCGAGCCAAGGCACGGGCTCAACGGATTCGAGCTGCCGAAGCCGCATCTGGGCGGAAACGCCGCTGAGCTAACTCTGTCTGCAATGACGCGCTAGCGTGGTTCCTTCATCCCCCATCCTGACGCGCTCGCAACGGGAGCACATTCGTGAACTCCTACTTGATAGGCATGTACGCGCACGAGAAGGCACCTTCGTGGTCGAAGGCACCCATACTATTCGGGACCTTCTGACTCGGTATCCTGGACAGATTCTCACAATCGTCACTGCCTACGGCTACCTGGAAAAAGAGAAGCAGAGCGACCGGCTGGCTCGGTCAGCCTCCTCGATACAACAGTACTCCTGCCCCGACCTCCAGTTCTCAAAACTCTCAGATCTGGATACCCCGCAGGGCGTCCTCGCTGTGGTGCGGCAACCGACATGGGATGAAGGAGAGGTGCTTGGACAGCCGACTGTCTTAGGGATCTTTGGAGAACAGCTACAAGATCCTGCCAATGTTGGGGCCATTATTCGAACAGCGGCGGCGCTCAATGCGAGCGCCCTGTGGCTCACACCGGAATCTGCCGATGTCTATCACCCCAAGGTGGTTCGCGCGACGAGCGGTGTGTTGCTTGCGCTGCCGATCTTTGCCGCCAGGGATGTGTCTGGGTTGATCCGGCAAGGCTGTCAGATCTTTGCTGCAGAAGCAGCAAGGGAGGGGGCTGGTTCAATTGATGAGATTAAACAGGCGCCGAAAAAACTGGTTCTTGCTTTTGGTAATGAAAGTCGTGGTTTATCAGCTCAGATTCTCGATCAGGCAGCCACTCGCTTTACGATACCACTCAACCGCGGTGTAGAATCCCTCAATGTGGCGGCCACCGTAGCGATCACCACATTTTACTTTTCTCGACTTCCCAAAGAAACATGACCTAGCGCCCATTCTCGGGTTCAAATAGGCCTGGCCGGTTGGTGATCAATCTGCAAATGCGAAGGGAGGAGTGGCGCCGCCCAGGAGATCACAACTGCTTTGCCCAGAATAAGAAAAATCCATGCCCACCCTTCGAGGGCGGCGCTCCACCCGGATCGCGAAATATGTCAAAGTTATAGCTATAGTTGAGTTCGATTTGCGATTTCCATGGGGCTCCCGTGACGATGCCTCCGCTGAGAGCCGTTAATGAATCGGTCGTAAACCTGATCCCTTCGGAAGTGAACCGAGGTCGATCGACGAAGCCATAGGTCGCCGTCACATAGGGATAGAGGAAAAACAGCGCCTCGTATCGATAGGTGACGGTCGCAATGGCATAACGCCGCGGGAACAATTCGTTGAACTGCACGCCGGGCATAGTGGGCAGCGAAATGGCTTCCCACTCGAATCCAGTCGGCCGGCCCGGAAGGCGGAACGCGCTGAACCGATCGAGGTTTTTTCCGATGCCGCCATGGAACGTGGTAATCAGTCGATGCTTGTCGCTTTCAATGGCCGGAAGCCCGCTCGCAAACACCGCATAGGCGGACGCCGAGATGTAGGTTCGTTCATTCTTGAAATCCGGCCTGTCGAACGGCGCGCCGCCCCACGCCTCCCACTGAGCCCGGTGTCCCTGAAAGACATCTCCTCCCATAGAGAATCCACGATGAGGCAGCTCCATCAGATTACGAACCAAGGCATCCCAACGAATCCGGCCGTGGATCCGGCCTTCATACGTATCGTTCGGCACGCCATAGCTCGGGGAGGTATCTTTCGTGCGCCGAAACCATCGAAACCCTGGTTCATAGGTGAGCGACACATTGAGGGCGCTGTCTTGCTCAAAGGGGATAAAGGGGAATCGATACCCGACTCCGACCCCCCCAAACACATAGCTCCATTCAATCTCAGATTCGCCGATGCGTTGTCCTTCTACATACTCCGATTGTCCAATAGGCACAATGTAGTTATCGAGCGTAAAGATCAGAGACCAGTTAGGGAGCGTACGGAGTCCAATCGTGTAATCGATATCATTGACCGCACCGGAAAAAACTCCCCGGAATCGCCGGTTGTCCTTATCCCAGTTCCGCCATACGTACAAGGCGCCGAACGGCAGAATTTCCCTTTCACTCGGACCATTGGGAATCCAGTGAAGTCCAAAGTTTGCTGCTGTAACACTTCGTCGATCGCGCGAAGGAACATGGATCTTCTCTCCAAACAAGGTCGTGTGAAACTCCTTGCCGGCCTCGGGGGTCTTTTCGGTCTCGGCAAACGCACTCAATGGCAAGAGGCTAATCACAAAGGATAGTAGGACGAGAGACCGGTCGTTTCCCCACATGCTCATGCTACCTGTAATTGTCTAAATGAACCGGGGGAATTTAATGAAAACCGGACCGATGTTATCTGCTGAACGCATGCACTGGTCCTTACTCAGTTCAGATGCAATGTCCATGAAGCGCGGAAGCCTGCATCCGTTGAACCGACGCGGTCTCTCCTGTTCTGGTTGGGAAAAACGACGAGACATTCCCGCTCATACTAATTTGAACCTACTACAACGAT
>JBBRRN010000220.1:0-6332 GCA_038200685.1 Nitrospirales bacterium | reverse complement strand
CATTACGCCAACGAGAATCGTCAGGACAACGATTCCAAGCGAGACAAACAAGGGCGAGGAATTTGGTATCCGAGAGCCGGCACGCTTGGAGGTTGCACGGCTCATAACGCCATGATTACCATCTACCCGCACGAAAGTGACTGGAACCGCATTGCCAAACTCACCGGCGATGACTCCTGGTCGTCCGACAAGATGCGCAAGTACTTTCAACGGGTCGAGCGTTGCCAATATTGTTCGCGGGCATTGGACTTTGTGACCGGAGGTCAACACGGTTTTCACGGTTGGCTTCCCACTGAACGGCCAGAGCGAAAGACGCTTGAAGCGTTTGTCAAACAAGATTCGCAGCTCCGGGCCATTCTCGCCGCCGTCGCTCTCACCACGCTGGAAGATCTCCCTGGGTCCACCCTGGACGCCATTGTCCATCGAGCCATTCCGAAGCTATTCAGTGCAGCCTTGAAAAAAGACATCAATCATATGGATTCCATCACATACCGCCCGGAAGGTTTGTACATTACACCACTTGCGACCAATGGTGGCAGGCGCGCCGGCGTGCGCGATCGCATTCGCGAAGTACAAAAGAATTGCCCGAATCGGTTGCTCGTCAAAACCAATGTCCTGGTCACCAAAGTACTGTTGGAAACGCTCACCTCCTCTACAGGAAAACAGTCCAAAGCCATCGGGGTGGAGTACCGAGAAGGTGCACATCTGTATCGAGCTGCCCCCAAGGCCGGTCAGACCACATCAATGCTCAAGGAGTTCCGGGCAAAGAAAGAAGTCATTCTCTCGGCCGGGGCATTTAATACCCCTCAGCTGTTGATGCTTTCGGGAATCGGCCCCCGGGATGAGCTCGAACGACACCGTATTCCATTGCACATCGAACTGCCGGGGGTCGGCAAGAACTTACAGGACCGTTATGAAGTCGGAATTGTGTACAAGATGAAGAAACCTTTCTCAAGCTTGGAACGAGCCACGTTTGAAGCCGATGAGCAGAAAGATCCGGTGTATCGTGAATGGAAGAATGCGACCCCGGAAGAGCGAAAGGAAGGCAAGGGCTTTTTATACTCCAGTAACGGCGTGGTGATCGCGATTCTCAAGCGTTCATCCGTTGCTAAAACTGCAAAGCAAGATCCCGATCTGTTTATATTCGGTCTGCCTTCCGATTTCAGGGGTTATGAGCAAGGATATTCGAAGAACATCACGACTAAAGATCACTTCACCTGGCTGGTGCTGAAAGCTCATACCAACAACACGGGGGGAGAGGTGACGCTTCGCTCCAACGACCCTCGCGATACCCCTCAAATTAATTTCAATTACTTCGAAGAAGGCAACGATCCGAATAAGGGCAAGGAAGACCTGGACGCCATGGTTGAAGCCGTCGCATTTATTCGGAAAATCATGAACCGTCTTATTGCGGAAGGGCAAGCCGAGGAAGTCTGGCCTGGACCAGGCGTGTCAGACAACGCATTGCGGGAATGGATCATGAACGAGGCCTGGGGCCACCATGCGTCAGGCTCCTGTAAGACAGGAGCCGAAGGAGATGCTCAGGCCGTCTTAGATAACAATTTTCGAGTCCGTGGCGCCACCAATCTGCGCGTGGTCGACGCCTCGGTCTTTCCCTATATCCCTGGGTTTTTCATCGTGACCCCAATCTACATGATCGCGGAGAAAGCAAGCGAGGTCATTTTAGCTGACGCCAAGCACGCTTCAGGATGACAAGCCAAACAACTGTCTTCTTATACTGAAGGACTCTTACCGCACCCGCAGATCGAGACCCACCGCAATCTCCGCTGAATCCAATTAGATTCAGTTGTGAATCAAAATGGATTCAGTCGAGATCTGCTTCATCGTGCTCGGCCTTCGTATTTCCTTTCGATATCGCAAGAACCTGCTGATTCTGAGGCAATGCACGAAGGGCTTCTCAAAGACGGCTAGCGAACCCCGCTGGCACATCAATTGCTGTATGCCTTGTCAGGAAGTTCTCAGGGGAGAACAATAATTCCCGATCGACTCACCCTTTCGTGCCTGATCGGGAATACCGAACAAAAACTGATCAGGGTCCCAGAGTGTATCAAACAATCAGCCGGCGATCCCAGCGACGCTGTGCGATCAGCGTTCTATGGTGAGCCTAATGGGGAGGTATCGCGATGAAGATCATTGAAGCCATCATGCAGCCGTTCAAGTTGGATGACGTCACGAAAGAATTGCAGGGAATCGGTGTGGAGGGAATGACGGTCACGGAAGTCAAAGGATTCGGACACCAGAAGGGGGGTCAGGAAAGGTACAACGGCAACATGTTTACGTCCCTCTTTGTGCCCAAGGTGAAGATCGAAGTCGTCGTCGAGGATAGCCTGGTGCAGCGCGTGATCGACACCATTACGCGCAGCGCGAGGACCGACAGCGCTGGGGACGGAAGGATCTTTGTGTTGGATCTCGTCGCTGCGGTGCGGATCAAGACCGGTCCGATGTGCGAAACCGCGCTGTCCCGGTGATGTGGACAGTGCATCGCAGGCTGGCCCTCTAGCCGGCATAATTCACGAGAGTTCGTGACGAAACCGCCGAGTCGCCAAGCGAGACGGGCACGCGGAGCCGTGAAGCTCTGAGGCATACTCGTGCAGTATGTCGAGGGGCTGAACGGCGAGACTGCCCGTCACAGGCGCATATTCACGCTTGCAGAAGAAGCATTCATGGAAAAGGCGGGTTAGCGCAATCTGAGACGGTGGGGAAAAAATATTCTCGGTCAAGATTTTTCCGGAGGGACAAAGGGCTCAATGTCAGTGATCTAGCTCGGTACATCTACTGTTATTACTTCCCATACCTTGAGGAGATCCCAGGCGGAAATACTCATGCACAATCCGGTTCCGCCTGGACATGATCAACACCCACGGAACTCCAGGATAGGCGGCTTTGATTTCATCAGACACTTTCTTGGCCGCCTCGCCGACATTTTCCAGCGCTTTTGCAATGGCGTGCTGATGTAATGCGCTGTGACGAAACTGTTTCCACATCAGTTCGCCCCTGAACTTTATTGCATGCCGTGCGGCGATGAGACAGAGCCGAAGAGCGCAAACTCGGTAATCTTTTACTTCCTGAAGAACTTCCACTTTCATATGCATTCGCTCCGAATAATTACCCTATGAAACACGAGAGAATGGTGCCGTCGAGCAAATCTAAAGTCACGCCAGAGCGCCCGAAAGCGCGTGCCACGTCCAACGTATCCTCTCGAAGGGACGAACGACGCTTCACGTCGCAAGCGCCACTGAATCCAATTAGATTCAGCTATGAATCAAAATGGATTCAGTTGACATCGTGCTGGTCATCTGGCTCTGCCTTCGTGTTTCCCTTCTATGGCCCAAAAACCTGCCGATATTGACGCAAAGCACGAATAATTTCTCAAAGCCAGCAGCGAGAAGCTCGCTGGCACAGCGATTGCTGATATGTCTCATCAGGCGTCATCAGATGAGAACAAGAATCTCCGATCGGCTGGGCCCTTTCATTCAAGATCGGGAATTCCAAGCGATAACTGATCAGGTGCTGACGAGCAGTCGACCATCAGTCATTGGGCTTCATGCGTGAGTACTCACTGGCGAGAATTCATACCTGAGAACCCCATGACGACGTGGTTCTGGAGCAGACCCAACCGGACCCTCCCCTGGTTGTTTGCCTCCTGGTTGCCTGAACGTCAACGCCACGGGAGCCCCGGCTCTGTGAGACCCGGAGCTGCGGCTCCTTATTTTTTTTGCCGCGGCGGCTTCAGTACTTACTTGTACCCGAGGTACGATATTCGAAGCAGCCGAATACCTCGACATGGGGACTCTTGGACATCGCACCTGCACAACGCTGAATCTAGGAATAGCAAGTCGCCCGAGGCAAGCACCGGCACGAGTCTGAGCAAGGCGGCAAGAGAAACTCCCCTGCTGCCCTTATGGCAAATCGTTCCGCCGAGGTTTTAACCCAGGCTTTTGCTATGGACCAGTCGGCAGGCTACGGGCATGATCTGTCGGATGGAGGGAAGCGAGACACGCGCGTTGACTGACCAGTGCGTGAGTATGTCGGCTCAATATATAGATGCAGACAGAGAGTTATCACAGGTGGCGCCTTGTTTAAGGACTGAAGAGGACTCCAGTCAGTGGTAAACCCTGATGGCTTGGTATGAGCACGGCAATGGTTCGGAGATCGATTCACGCCCTCGGTAGAGGCGTTGACAGACCCAGACCGCGTGACTTATAGAAAGGCGCTTCCCGAATATGAAACTAAGAGGCTTTGCAGAGAAGCCTTCTCACACGGATGCCAAGGAGAATGAATCATGAGACGGACATTTCTCTATCGAATGCCGACTCTACACCTCTCTTTTGTCATCCAGATTTTCGGGTTTTTCTTTCTCTGGATTTTCTCTCTACAGATTGCCAGTCAAACCCACGCTGCGACTCCCATCACACCCTCAGGACTCAACACTGAGATCAATCTTTCACAAACTCCTCCAGCAGGTAAGACTCAATACGACATCACGGGCGGTACGAGGCCGGGCGGTGGGACAAATCTGTTCTATAGTTTTGGAGATTTCAACGTCCCGACCAATCACATCGCGAACTTCCTCAATGGAGTATCGTTCGATGGCAACGGCAATCCGCTTTCCGCCGGGTGGCCAACCTCCAACATCCTGGGTCGCGTCAAAGGCGACAATATCTCGAATATCTTCGGCACCATACAAACGAGTGGCTTCACGAACGCCAATCTCTTTCTCATAAACCCCGCAGGATTTCTGTTCGGACCCAATGCCACAATCAACGTTGGCGGGGCGATGACCTTTACAAGTGCGGACTACATGAAACTCACAGATGGCGCGCGCTTCAATGCGATTCCCAACGCGGCCACCGATACTCTATTGACTGCCTCACCCATTGCGGCGTTCGGTTTCTTGGGCTCAAATCCGGGAGCGATCACGGTTCAAGGCAGCCATTTCACGGTGGCAGAAGGGACAGGCATCTCGCTTGTCGGTGGGGACATCACAATTCAGTCAGGTCGCCTTTCAGCACCGAGTGGACACATCCATCTGGCAAGCATCGCTTCACATGGAGAAATCTTGGCGGGAACGTTGGAGCAGGCTCCCAATATGAACGGTCAGACCGTTGAAGCACTCGGAACAATCCAGATTTTGCAAAAATCGGTCATCGATGCCAGCGGCAACGGCAGAGGCGCTGTGTCCATTCGAGGTGGCCAATTTATGGTGAATGACTCGGTTATTATGGCAAGCACCCTCGATTCCGCCTCTGGTCAGCTACCTACAACAAATGATGGAACTATCGCTCTCGCCGCATCAGACATTCTCTTGGAAAATGGAGCAACGATCCGCGCAGATTCCGAGAACGCGGGAAATGCAGGTGCGATTACGATCCAAGGGGTTAACGGAAAAGGCAGCGCCGCCACGAATGTGGTCCTGGACAATGCCACCATCAGCACCACTATAAATGGAGGAAACACCGCCAGCACACCGGGCACCATCGCCATCGCGGCGGACACCGTGACGTTGAACAATGGAACGTACATGACGGCCGATACCCATGGAGCCGCACCGGCAGGCGCCATCACGTTCAACGTGGGCACACTGATCACGAAAGGCAACGGCCCAATTCGCCTTCATGTATTCCCGGAAAGTCTCATCACCGGTCCGAACATTTCTGAAACCGGCGTGCTGATTGAGAGTACCAGCACGAGCCTAGATGCAGCCGCAGGCCGAGGTGGACACATTATCGTCCTAGGGGTCAATGGTCCTGGGAGTGTGGCAAAGAACGTCCAGCGGTGGGAATATCACGATCGATCCTGATGTCGTGGTCTTGCAAAACAGCCAGGTCATCGCACAAGCGGTCCAGGGCGCTGGAGGAAATATCACGATCACGACCCCCCTGTTCTTAGCCGATTTCACCAGTCTCGTGAGCGCGTCATCTCAGCTCGGCTTGAACAGCACGGTGACAATCCAGAGCCCCACGTCCAATCTGAGCGGCAGCCTGGGCCCCTTGACCTCAAAGCCCAGTCAAGTGCAAACCTTATTGACGCAGCGTTGCGCGACACTGGCCAATGGACAAACCAGTAGCTTCGTCGTCGCCGGGCGCGAACAATTGCCGTCTGACTCAGGCGGCTGGTTAACGAGCTCGCTCGCCTTCACCACATTAGGTGAGAGCCTTGAGGCAAGTAATACCGTCGCTTCTACTCCAGCGATCATGCCAATCACTGCCCATGACACGAGCACAGTCTCGCTCCGTCGATTGACCCCGGCCGGATTTTTGATGGCAAACTTTGCCGATAGTGCGGCCATTGCGTGCCACTCATAAATCCAT
>JBBRRN010000219.1:0-6338 GCA_038200685.1 Nitrospirales bacterium | reverse complement strand
TTAGGGACCGTGCAAACTATTTTCCGAAGAATGCGCCTCACCGTTCAGGGAAGAGGTGGTGAGGCACAAGACTTGGCTTCTTATGAAGTTTTCTCCTTACAGCCTGCGTGATTGCAGGGACAGCGTCCCGAGAGACTCGTGTTCCTGCATGGATCGGAGCAAAATTCTTTTCCTTTTTCCGCAGCGCAGCCGCAAGATGGATGCGCGCATTTTTTCTCTGCCATGATGTTCCTCCTGGATGATGAATGACGTAGCGATGAGACTATCTTTTGAGCCACAGAGCGATAACGGTATTCCAATCGAAGAGAGGCTTACCGGACCTCTTCAAAACCTCTGCCTGAACGTCCTTGTTCCATCATTCGCTGCTCCGCGTTGAACCAATCCTCCAGATCATGCCCATCCTTCCGCCCACGTTGTTCATACAGTGCATAGGCTAATTCTTCGACTCGTGTGTGATCCTCGCTTGATAGAGCTTTAGACTGAGCAATAGATGCATGCGCTTCCCTGTCTTGTTGTTTCTCGTTTTTCCTTTGCAAGGAGGGCGTCGTGGGGGCATGCCTGGTATCGAATTGTTGTTTTTTCCCTTGATGTTCCTGTTGTCTTTCCATTACATGTTCCTCCTCATGATCTGGTGATAGGACGATAGGACGCACTCCGACTATGGACATGTTCTTTCTCCGCTTGCGCGGACTCGTGAGTTACGGTTCAATTCGCGTGACCGAGAGGGTGTGACCTTCGGAGGAGATCTCGGCTTCGATCCTATCCCCCGGGTTGACCCTGCGACGGATTATCGTGTCGTCACTGAGTTCGAGGCGCGCCTCTCTTCCTGCTTGATCTGTGATGACATAGAACTTGTCGACGATATCGAGTATGTCCACACCAAGGAGATCCTTGCTCATATGAAATCCCCCTTCGACCTGAGCCACTTCGCCTGTCACAATCTTTGAAACTGAAGATCCCGGAGGCGACTGGGCTTCAACCCGATATCCCGGAACCAGGATAAGGCCGGCGGTGACAATGGCCATAGCCACATTGGTCACGTTGAGGCATTTCATCTACACCTCCTTCTGAGCTGAAGGAGATCATCCTCCTGCAGCAGGAGGATGATCTCCGTTTAGGGACTGCTGGAGAATGTCGAGACGAAACCCATGGCCTCTTCCTTCTTCTCGCAGACGTTCCCGATCGCCTGTTCATAGACCCGGAGATAGTCTTGCGCCATTCGAGCCACGCTGAATCGCTGTTCGAAAGCCCAGCGACAGCGTCGACGATCGATTTCAGGAATGCGTTGGACGGCTGCCGCCATCTCGTCAAGCCCTTCGCAGACAAACCCCGTTGTCCCGTCCTCAATGATTTCAGGAATAGATCCGCGCCGATACGCCAACACCGGTGTGCCGCACGCAAGCGATTCAATGAGCACGAGCCCGAACGGTTCCGGCCAATCGTAGGGACAGACGAGCGCCATCGCATGTCCCAGGAAATCGTTCTTTTCTTCGTCCGTGATCTCCCCCAGATACTCGATCAAGGGATGAAACAGCAGCGGCTCGATTTCGGTCTGAAAATACTCCTGATCTGCCGGATCGACCTTCGCCGCAATCCGCAAAGGAATACCGACCCGCTTGGCGATCTCAATCGCATGATCCGGTCGCTTCTCGGGGGCAATGCGGCCCAGGAATGCCAGATAGCCTCCGGAGTTCGGATGCAGGCCGTACAGATCCTTTGGTAACCCGTGATAGACGGTATCTTGCCAATTGGCCCAGGACACCGGTTTCCGTTGGGCGTTCGAGATCGACACCATCGGCATCTCTGAATATTCGCGAAACACCGGCTGCAGTTCTGGCAGATCGAGCCGGCCATGGAAGGTGGTCACCGTCGGGGCCGGGTTCCGCCGCGCGAGGGGGAAGCCCAGATGATCGAGATGAGAATGAATGATGTCGAAGTCCCCGCCATTTCCCAGCGCCTGTTCCATCAGTAACTGCATCATTAAGGGCGCGTCGTGAAGGGAGATCCCCTTGTTTAGACGGAGCGCCTGATCGCAGATCGACTCGAGACGAGCGGTCGTGACCGAATCTCCACTCGCGAACAGCGTCACATCATGACCAAGCCGCACGAGTTCTTCTGTGAGGTAGGACACGACCCGTTCTGTGCCGCCATAGAGTTTTGGTGGAACGCTCTCACACAAGGGGGCAACTTGGGCAATTCTCATCGGACGGTTCCTTTCATCAAGTAGAGTTCATTCTCTTCGTGAACGATTTGCAGCAGACTAGCTTGGCACTTTCGACCCGCCATTCAGGGTGATAGGGGACAATCGGCTCGTACGCTGCGTCTCATAGAACCCGCGCACGGAGTGTCCCCGTCGCAGGCTCTATGAGGTGAGTCACGATCATCCTTCGTCGTCCGCATCGCCTTGAGATGTCCTATCGAAGGACACCGAAGAACCAGAGGACGGCAAGCAATGTCACTGGAACACCTAACAGCCAGAGGATGAATGCTTTTCCCATGGTATAAGCCTTTCCTTCGTATGCGGTTCGCTACCTCGATCATCTGCATTCGCCTGCGAGTCTGCTTTCTTGTCTGATGCTGCTTGTGGTGGCATCGTTACCTCTGCAACGATGGCCACACTACGGTTCGATGTCGCGCCGCTGCGATGGATTCTTGCTTCGCAGCCGATCCATCACCTCAGCGACAATCGTTCTCATATTGTCCGGGGCCAGGTCTCGGATGGCGTCCTTGTACATGCCGCAGTTCTCTTTGGCCTTCACCGGATTATCCTCGTGCTTCTGGAGGCATATTCGATAGAGCTTGACCATTTCCGTTACTTCTCGGGATATCGCAACCTCTGCCGCGTTCTTGGAAGCCCTCGTGTCGGCGTCGTCGCCGCCTCCAAACCCCAACCTTAAGCACCCGGGGAGTCCGACGAGTAACACGACCCCCATCAACAGGGCTAAGGCTCCCTGTGATTTTCCGTATGGCCCCCCCGCTACCGCCGTACTTCCACCAGGAAAACTGGAAATTGACGTCTTCATTGTTCCTCCTTGACACCGTGGTGCCTCACATGAGAGCCCGGGTTGGGTCATTCATGCTTCAGGCCGGCTGAGACTTCAACTCTCGCGCCCAATGGCGATGGTGGGCCATCGCATCGATCAACTTGGAGGCCACGCCGCGGGTATCATTTTCCTTGCCGATGATAAGACCCCCATCCTCGGTGTTCTGAACACCTTCATGCTCGGACCCGCCGGCAAAATCTCGTCCGAGACATGCCATGCTCACAAACCGGCTCCCCGCGCCGGTGGCTGCGATGGTCTTGCAATGTTTGTAGGCCTCCTTCACAAATTCTACGGCGTCGTCCTCTTGTTGGAGGGCCTGGACGCTCTTGTCCCCACCTGGGATATAGACGGCATCGAAGAGGACGGAACTGGAGGTGAGGAAACTGAAATCGATGTGAATGTCGGCTCCCTTGGCGCCGGTCAACATTCCAAGACGAGGAGCCACGATCTTTGCCTGAGCGCCGGCTTCGATCAACGCTTTCTTCATACCGTTAAGAGCCGCGTCATCGACTCCATCGGCGGCGAGGATCGCGACCTTGCGCGTCTTGATCCCGCCTTTCACGGAATTGGCCATCGACAACGCGGATGAGCGGCTCGCTGAGCTTTTGTTGGGTTTAGGCTGATACTCTGCGGGGTTCCCATCCGCCGGCACGCTCTCGTTCAACAGCGTAGGGGATTTCGTGGGAACGCTGAGTCCCAGTCCTTGTGCCACACGTTTGGCCAAAGAGGGATCGACCTGCATGAGCATGGCGATCATGCGCTCTCGGATGGCGGGGACTTCCAGCTTGCCGAGCTCAAATCGAAAGGCTTTCACAATATGGGCTTGTTCCGGTTCGGATTGGCTGTGCCAGAACAGCGAGGCCTGGCTGAAATGATCGAAGAAACTCCGACTTCGCTGTCTTACTTTTGTCCCTCCCATCTTTTCCGCGTAGCTGACAAAACCGCCCAGGTCGGCCTTTGCCTGCATGGGGCAGCCTCCGCCAAGTGAGTTCGGCTGGTAGCTGGTTCGCCCATCGTTGATGGTCTGCCGCATATGTCCGTCGCGTTGGTTGTTGTGAACAGGCGCGATCGGACGGTTGATTGGAATCTCATGGAAGTTTGGACCCCCCAACCGGATCAGTTGCGTATCCGTGTATGAGAAGAGGCGTCCCTGTAGGAGCGGATCGTTGGAGAAATCGATTCCGGACACGAGATGGCCCGGGTGAAACGCGACTTGCTCTGTTTCCGAGAAAAAGTTGTCCGGGTTCCGGTTGAGAGTCATTTTGCCGATGCGCTGCACGGGGACCAATTCTTCAGGGATAAGTTTTGTGGGATCCAGCAGATCGAAGCCGAATTTCTGTTCGTCCTTTTCCTCGACGACTTGTATCCCGAATTCCCATTCGGGATAGGCGCCATTTTCGATCGCGTCCCACAGGTCGCGCCGGTGAAAGTCCGGATCTTTCCCCGAGATTTTCTGCGCCTCATCCCAGACGACCGAATGGAGACCGAGCAGCGGCTTCCAATGAAACTTCACGAAGCGGGCCTGGCCCTTGTCGTTGATCAACCGGAAGGTGTGAACCCCGAATCCTTCCATCATGCGATAGCTCCTCGGCAGCGCTCGATCCGACATCACCCACATGATCATATGCATGGATTCTGGCATCAGGGAGATGAAGTCCCAGAAGGTATCGTGGGCCGCAGCCGCCTGCGGCATCTCATGATGCGGCTCGGGCTTCACCGCGTGCACAAGGTCAGGAAATTTCAGCGCATCCTGGATAAAGAACACAGGCATATTGTTGCCGACCAAATCGTAATTTCCTTCTTGCGTATAGAACTTCACCGCAAACCCTCGGGCGTCGCGGGCAAGATCGGATGAGCCGCGCGAGCCGACCACCGTCGAAAACCTCACAAAGACGGGCGTCTTGATCGACGGATCCTGGAGAAATACGGCCTTGGTCAGTGGGGCCAGCGACTTATACACCTGGAAATACCCATGGGCGGCTGAGCCGCGCGCATGCACGACGCGCTCAGGAATCCGTTCATGGTCGAAGTGAGTAATCTTCTCGCGAAGATGAAAATCTTCCAGAAGCGACGGCCCTCGCTCCCCCGCCTTAAGCGAGTTCTGATCGTCGTTTATTCGGAGTCCTTGATTTGTTGTGAGGTATTCCTCCGCCGCGTCCTCCTTGAACATCGCGAGATCTTTGTTCTTGTCATTTTTTTCATCTTTCCCTTTAGCCACGTTCGATGCCCTCCTGTCTTATGGTGCAGACTATAAGACCCGTGCTGGCCGCCCTGCGCACAGCATCGGGCAAGATCTCAATTGCCTTCGTAAATCGCTTTTGAGTTGGCTTCAGCCTTGTTGTCCATTCTGTTTCATTCCAGCATCCCTTGCTCGCATCCCTACATCTGATGAACCGGTTGACCGAAACAGGGTAACGCATGCGTTCCTAGGCTTTCGTCGAATAGGTCCCGGTTGATCGCCTGTCCTGCGATGGCCCCTTGTCCCGCCGCGATGATCATTTGACAGTTCGCCGCAGTCACGCAGCCTGCTGCATAGAGACCGGCTACACTCGTTTTCAGGCAGGCATCGACGATGATCTCTCCCTCCGTATCGATTGAGGCTCCAACGTCTTCAGCCAAGTCATTGTGATAGACGTCGCCTCGGGTCGTGAAGGCTGCATCGAGCTTCATCGGGTCGCCCTGCTCGAAGGTCAAATCTCGAAGATGCCCCTCGTCATGCTCCACCATACAGATTCGATCCTGACGAATCGGGATCTGATACTCCTTCAGCCATCCGGCGCGATCCGAATCCCATGTGGGAACTTGGCCGTTGGTCGCGATCATCACGCTCGGTGAGAACAGCAACATGGCCAGCGCATAATCCGCGGCTTCATTGTTTCGTCCGATGATGACGATCCGTTTCCCTTGCACGCGATAGGCATCACAGTCCTTGCAAAAGAACAGGCTTTTCCCAAGGCAGTCTTTGACACCGGGAATATCCGGAGGCAGATGGGTGAGTCCCGTTGCGATCAGGAGTCGTTTTGCCTGATAGGTGTCCTGCTGACCTTGTACCTCAAATGTGTCCCGCTCCTTTTTGAGTGTCCGGATCTCATCCTCCAGGACCTCCACGTGAAAACGAGCCACCTGGGCGTGCCCGCGATGGAGAAGCTCCCTCCCGTCGATGCCGTCGGGAAAGCCGAGATAGTTCTGCACATCCGCTTCCCAATTGGCCATCGAGCGCCCCGAATGGATCAGCAAGGTCTGCCGTTTGCTCCGCCCGAGATACACGGCCGCGGAGAGCCCTGCCAAGCCCCC
>JBBRRN010000218.1:0-6353 GCA_038200685.1 Nitrospirales bacterium | reverse complement strand
GCCTATGGGCTGGAGAAGTTTCCCTCGATCAAAGCCACGTTCAACTTTACGCCCTCGCTCCTTCGACAGCTGCACGAAGTCGGATCAGGGACGGTGCGCGACCTCTTTCTGGAACATGCACAACGTCCGGCTGCGGACCTTCGTCCGGAAGAGAAAGCCTTTCTCGTCCGGCATTTCTTCTCCGCCAATTGGGCCACGATGGTGCGCCCGTACCCGCGCTATCATGAATTGCTCGTGAAGCGCGAGGCCGACATCTATGGTCGTGACTTGGAGCGGGTAGCGCGGCAGTTTTCTACGCAGGACCTGCTGGACTTGCAGACCTGGCACAACCTCGCCTGGTTCGGCTACGGCACTGTCAGTCGCTATCCGCGCCTGGCTGGCCTACGCGCAAAAAACCGGGGGTTCACGGAAGAAGAGAAACAGGAGGTGTTGGCCATCCAACTCGCCGCTGTACGGGATATTGTTCCGCTCTATCGACGACTGATGGAGCGGGAGCAAATCGAGCTCACGACGACCCCCTTCTTTCATCCGATCCTGCCGCTCGTCATCGATACAGACTTCACTCGACGCGCCAGACCGGATCTGCCGCTCCCCTCGCGATTCCATGCACCGGACGATGCGGAGACACAGCTGCAACGCGCCGTCGAATTTCACACCGCCACATTCGGTCGGGCTCCCGTGGGCCTCTGGCCATCGGAAGGCTCCGTCTGTCCGGAACTGATTCCAATGTTGCCGAAGGTCGGACTGCGCTGGCTGGCAACCGACGAAGGCATCCTCGATCGCTCGCTTGCTGCGGCCCAGCAACCCTGGCAACGCCACCGGGATCTCTATCAGCCTTACCAGGTCGGATCGGAAAACCAAGACGTCACGATACTGTTTCGCGATCGGGAGATCTCCGATGCCTTTGGGTTCGTCTACCACAAGACCACCCCAGAGATGGCGGCCGAAGATGTCCTTCGCCGGCTGCGCAAGATCATATACGACACGCCGCAAGAGCAAGTCACCATCGCGATTGTGCTGGACGGGGAAAACCCATGGGAGCACTACCACGAAGGAGGCGAACAGTTTCTCTCACTCCTCTACAAGGCCTGCTCGACCGGCGCACTCGATAGCGATGCCGTTCGCGCCACCACCGCCACGATCTCCGAAGCGCTCCAAGTCTCGCCCGCCACACACCGGATCAGCCACCTTCATTCAGGTTCCTGGATCAATCAGGACTACAAGATCTGGATCGGCCACCAGGAAGACAATCGAGGATGGGACCTGGTGGGCCAGACTCGATCACGCCTTGCGGAGATTTCTTCCTCTCTCCCCTCAGATCGCGCACAAGCTGCCTGGGACGAACTCTATGCCGCCGAAGGCAGCGATTGGTTCTGGTGGTATGGGGACGACTTCGATACCGACTACAAAGCAGAGTTCGACCGGCTCTTTCGAACCCACCTTCGAAACGTGTGGACGATTGCGGGCCTGACGCCACCCGAGCAATTGAATCAGCCGATCTGTCATCTCCGCGCGGTGCCGGATGCAGACCTCGTAACCATGCCGCTCGCCTTGCTGAACCCCTCCATCGATGGACATGTGTCCGACTTTCTCGAATGGCGCGGAGCAGGCAGAGTCAAGACTCAGCCGCCGCTCGGTGCAATGTGGAAGGCCGAGGGGGTATTGACCGACATTCAATTTGGCTGGAGTCTCGACCAGCTCTATCTCCGGCTCGATCCGGACGAGCAATCGCGGCCACGCCAGGCAGAGCTTACGGTCGAGCTACAGATGCAGACGCCCGAACACCTCTATCGCCTATCGTTTTCACTCGAGCCGTCAGGGCCAAACCAGTTCCTGCTTTCACAGAAACTAGCCAGTGGACCCTGGCAAGAGATCGGCTCCTACCAATCGATCTGTCATCGGAAGATTGTCGAACTGGCTGTGCCATTCAAGGAGCTACAGCTCATAGCCGGACAGGAACTCCACATGACCATTCTGGTGTTGGAACATCATTTGGAAATCGCACGTTATCCGCACCACAAGCCTGCGACCTTCCTTGTTCCAGGTCCGGAGTTCGAAGCAAATCTGTGGCGAGTCTGATGGGCGTGAGAGGTACAAGGTGAACCGTGAAACGAACGAGTGTTGCCCCGGAAATAGCCCTGAGCCACGAACGGCCCTCTTCCATCCGGCCCCTCACGTTGAACGTTTCATCTTTCACGTTTCACCTTTTACGCGTCACGTGTAGCGGAGGGAAAGATGCCTGATTTACGCCGTGATCCGATTGTCGGTCGGTGGGTCATTATTTCGACGGAACGGAGCGCTCGACCTCACGACTTCGTTCCCGTGCAAGCCAGTCGCCCGTTGGCCGCAACTCTCTGCCCCTTTTGCCCAGGGCAAGAACGACTGACGCCGAAAGAAATTATGGCCTATCGGCCACAGCCGGTGGAACCCAATAACCCGAACTGGACCGTGCGTGTCGTGCCGAATAAGTTTCCCGCACTCCAAATCGAAGGCACTCTCGACCGCCAAGGCCTCGGCCTCTATGATCGCATGAATGGGATCGGGGCCCATGAAGTGATCATCGAAACCCCGAACCACACAGAGAGCCTGGCCGACATGCCCACCAAGCGGATCGAGGACGTGCTGTGGGCCTATCGCGACCGCATGCTCGATCTCAAGAAGGACGTGCGGTTCCGTTACATTCTGATTTTTAAGAACCACGGAGCATCAGCCGGCGCCACACTAGAGCACAGCCACTCGCAACTTATTGCCTTGCCGATCATTCCTACCAGCGTATTCGAAGAAATCGACGGGTGCCGGGCCCATTATGAGCAGAAAGAACGCTGCATCTACTGCGATATCCTCCGGCAGGACCTCTCTGACGGCGATCGCATCGTGGCGGAAAATCCCGAGTTCCTCTGCGTCGCCCCTTATGCCCCACGCTTTCCCTTTGAAATGTGGATTCTCCCGAAGCGCCACGCCGGCTACTTCGAAGAGAGCCAGAAAATACAATTTGAGTTCCTGGCGCCGATTCTCTCCGAAGCGCTCCGACGGATGGACAAGGTCCTTGCGAAACCCTCCTATAACTTTATCCTTCACAGCTCTCCTCTCCACGAGAAGACCGGGGATTTTTACCACTGGCATATCGAAATCATCCCGAAGATGACCCATGTGGCAGGCTTCGAATGGGGTACAGGGTTCTACATCAACCCTGTGGCGCCAGAAGAATCGGCAAAATTTCTGCGGGAGGCGGCGATCTGAGGAGTCGTGAATCGTTAAGAGTGAAAGGTTTTGGGGAAACGCCGATATCCCGAAGCTTGACCTTTCACGGCTCTCGCGAACGATGCTGACAGACGTTTTCAGTATCCTGTCGGACTCACCCCTTGCCCCCTGCAGGTATGGAAGCTTAAGATCCTCCCATGCAAGTCCAGCTCAGCCATCCGTCCAGAACCGTTGAAATCAAAGGTCCCAAGAAGGTCAAAGAACTCTTGCGCGAGTTGAACCTCGTTGTCGAAGCGCATTTGGTGATCAAAGGCGACGATCTCGTGACCGAAGACGAGATGCTGTACGACGGCGATCAGATCGAAATCCGCCCCGTTATCTCTGGTGGCTCCCCACATTTCACGCCTCACGTCTCATGAGGCAAGAATGAACTGCACCAAGTGTAAAACAAAAGCGGTGATCGATCTTCCACGGCATAATGCGGCTTTCTGCGCAGGGTGCTTCAACGGCTTCGTCCACGATCAAGTAGCGCGCGCAATCAAGTCGGAGTGGATGTTTGGAAAAGAAGAGCGGATTCTTGTGGCGGTGTCAGGAGGAAAGGACAGCCTGGCACTCTGGAACATTCTGCTCAAGCTCGGCTACCGCGCCGACGGGCTCTATGTGAACCTCGGTATCGGAGCCTACTCTGAGCAGTCACACGCCAAGGTGACAAAATTCGCCGAGGCGGTCTCTGCTTCACATGGAGCCACCCTGCACCTCCATACCGTCGAACAGGAGGCAGGCGCGGGGATCAAGGAGCTGGCCCAGCTCATCCATCGCCCAACCTGTTCCACATGTGGAACCATCAAACGCTACCAATTCAACCGTGTGGCAATCGAACAACAATACGATGTGATGGCGACGGGACACAATCTCGATGACGAAGCGGCCAGACTCCTGGGTAACGTGCTGCATTGGCAGGAAGAATATCTCGACAAGCAGGGTCCCTCGTTGCCGGCCTCAGTGGCAGGGTTTGCCAAGAAGGTGAAGCCCCTCTACCGGCTCTCGGAACGAGAGCTTGCAGCCTATGCGGTCTTGAATCGGATCGATTACATCGTTGAAGAATGCCCCATGGCCAAGGGCTCCAAGATGCTCCAGTACAAGGAAGTCTTGAATCGCCTGGAGACCGAGTCCCCGGGGACGAAGCAGACCTTCTACTGGGGTTTTCTGGACAAGCAACGCAAGAAGCAGCCTACGGCTATTACGATGACGGAGAAAGACCGGGCAGTCCTCCATCCCTGCGCCTCATGCAGTCAACCCACCACTGCCGAGGTCTGTTCCTACTGCAAGATGATGGCAAAGGCCAAGACCGTCATCCCACGGTGACAGGATGCTGAAAAATGGAGCGGGGAGCGGCCAGGTGCCCTTCTTGCTCGCAGAGCAGAGGGGGGATGGAGCCTGATGATCTTCTGTGCTCGCGCAACGCGCGGCCTCAGAAGGCCCTCGTTGGACGCGCGCAGTGGAAGATCAATCAGCCCCCATTCCTAGAGAGAGAACGAGCAAGCTCGGAGGGAGCATGCATATCGTTCGATGCGCGCAGTAAAGGGCACCCTCGGCCACTCCCCTTAAGTGAGGTATAAGGAGTTGGAAGGTTCTCGCTGCGGCCTTGCTGGACGACCTGTTTGAGCATCCTGTGGATTACACCCTATTCTCCCGACATGCACCGATTTGATTTCTGGCGGAGCGGCACTGCATTTCCACAGCCTGCTAATCCGGCCTCTATCAGCACTTGAAAAGCCTCCCTCGACCCCGTAAGCTGCGTTCCAGATAGTTGACCTCTACCAAAGCAACCTTATCTCCGCTTCCATGGCAACTCCATCACGCGACTACTATCAGATTCTCGGTCTCCCCAAGTCAGCCTCAGCGGACGACATTAAGAAGTCCTATCGCCGCCTTGCGCGCCAATTCCATCCCGACATGCACAGCGGCGCCAAGAAATCCGAGATGGAGAAAAAGTTCAAGGAATTGAACGCGGCGCACGAAGTCTTGGGCGAGCCAGACAAGCGCAAGAAATACGATCAATATGGAGCGAACTGGGAGCAAGCCGAGGCCTACGAGCAGGCGCGCCGGCAGGCTGGTACCCAAGCAGGAAACGGCCCGGGGGGTTCATTCAGCGGAGAAGGTTTTTCAGACATCTTCGAGAATCTGTTCAAAGGACAAGGGCAAACCGGCAACAGCCGTGGATTTGCCGTGCAGGGCGAGGATCTTGAAACGGAGGTCCACCTGGCGCTCGCCGAGGTGTTCACCGGCGTGACGAAGCGCGTGACGTTGCAAGCGCCGGTGCCTTGCTCCAGCTGCCACGGCAGCGGAGCCTTTCGTGGACGTCCATGCCCTGTCTGTCATGGACAGGGCGCCACGCTGCATCCCAATACGATCGAAGTCCGAATCCCCGCCGGAGTACAGGATGGCACGAGGGTACGCGTGGCCGGCAAGGGACAAGCCGGCGCCAACGGCGGCAAGCCCGGCGACTTGTACCTGCGTGTGGCCATCGCTCCAGACACCGTCTTCCGCCGACAAGGGAGCGACATTCATGTGTCCCTCCCAGTCTTTCCGTGGGAAGCGGCCCTGGGAGCCGATGTGATGGCCCCCACACTGATGGAGCCGGTCCGGGTGAAAGTTCCGCCTGGGAGCCGCGCTGACAGTAAGCTTCGCTTGAAAGGCAAAGGGCTCCCGGCGGCAGCCGGCGGCCATGGCGATTTGTTTCTGACCATCCAAATCGTGATGCCAGCCTCTTCGACCGACGCGGAACACAAACTGTACGACCAGCTCAGGGCCATTGCACATTTAGACCCACGTGCCGAGTTACTCG
Organism: Nitrospirales bacterium; assembly: GCA_038200685.1. Classification (GTDB taxonomy): domain Bacteria; phylum Nitrospirota; class Nitrospiria; order Nitrospirales; family Nitrospiraceae; genus Palsa-1315. The sequence goes on along the minus strand of JBBRRN010000218.1, from coordinate 304 downwards.
CCCAGGCTCAACGCCGAACACAACCCTCACACCCACTCCCCTGGCGATCTTCGGTCCGAGAGACACCGGAATAGGCTGCACGGGGATACCTAAGAGCGATATTCCCATGAATGCCCCCGTCAGTGCCGAGGGGGAGCAGAACCTGCAACCTTTTCACCATCATTTTGGGAGCTTAGGTTCTAACTCCAAGTGCAACACTACAGGCCCTGATGGGCTATGGTGTTGCCATGCCAAAGAAATGCGACACACACTTGAGTGCTGAAGACCGTGAGACCTTGAGCCTGGGCCTGACCCACGGCCACTC